>NZ_JBEZJL010000007.1:0-195446 GCF_040651755.1 Actinomadura sp. NPDC048394
AAACACCCGGTCCCATTCCGAACCCGGAAGTTAAGCCCTTCAGCGCCGATGGTACTGCATGGGAGACCGTGTGGGAGAGTAGGACACCGCCGGACTCATATTAGAAAGGCCCCGCCGGAAACGGCGGGGCCTTCTGCATTTCCGGGGTCAGTCCCAGTGGCCCGCGGCGGCGGCTTCGGCGACGTAGTCCTCGAATGGCGTGGCTGGGCGGCCGAGGGCGCTTTCCACGCCGTCCGACACTGTGGCCCTCCGGTCGTCGCGGATGTCCTCCAGGAGGCCGGCGAGCATGCGGGCGGCGTCCGGGTGGACGCCGTTCGCGGCGAGGCGTTCGGCGAAGGCCTCCGCGGTGACGTCGACATGGCGGATCGTGCGGCCGGTGGCCTTGCCGATCAGTTCGGCGGCCTCGGCGAAGCTGATCGCGCGCGGTCCGGTGAGCTGGTAGATCCGGCCGCTGTGCCGGTCGTCGGTGAGCGAGTCGGCGGCGACCTCGGCGATGTCCTCGGCGTCGACGAACGGGGTGCGGCCGTCCCCGGTCGGCACCGCGAGGGTGCCGCTGAGCACCCACGGTTTCCAGAACGACTCGCTGAAGTTCTGCGCGAACCAGTCGGGACGCAGGATCGTCCAGCCGACACCGGATCCGCGTACCGCCCGCTCGGCGGACTTGAGAGGGTGATCGTCGTCGGCCTCGCCGACGCCGTGGGCGGACAGCAGGACGAGCCGCCGCACTCCCGCGGAGGCCGCCTCGGTCACGAACTTCGGGATGCGCGCGTCTCGGTCCGGGACCGGCTGGAGGACGGGCTCCAGGAGGTAGACGGCCGTGACGCCGTCGAGAGCGGCGGGCCAGGTCGCCGGATCGCCGAGATCGACGGCCACGTCGCTGCCCGAACGGGACGCGGTGCGGACGGAATGCCCGGCGGCACGCAGGCGCCGGACGATACGGCGGCCGGTCTTTCCCGTGGCGCCGAGGATGAGCGTGTTCTCCATGCCCCCTACGCAACCGCACGACGGTCAGACGATCCATGAGAGAACGTCTCGGATTCCTTTGTCATCGTCTAGCGTGTGCGGCATGGACGTCCTCAGCGATCTGCTGCACCGGGCGCGCGCCGGCGACGCGCTGGTGAGGCAGCTGGTCCAGCGGCCGCCGTGGGCGCTGACCTTCGCCGATGCCACGGCGCTGACGGTCGTGGCCACGCTCGGCGGGACCGCCGCGATCCGTTTTGATGAGACCGGCGCCGCACCGGTGGCCCTCGCCGCGGGAGACATCGCGCTGATCACCAAGGCCGGGGAGTACACGATCGCGGACGACGCGTCCACGCCGTCCCAGGTCGTGATCAGGCAGGGGCGGAAGTACCGGGCGGACAGCGGTGAGCCGGTCGAGCGAGAAGGGTGGAACCTGGCACCCCGCACCTACGGTGACGGGCTGCCCGGAGCCACGGTCATGCTCCGCGGCGCCTACGAACTGCACGGTGACGTGGGCGGACGGATCCTCGCGATGCTGCCTCCGGCGGCGGTGGTGCCGGCCGGGCCGCGGACGCGCGGCGCGCTGGATCTGCTCGCCGCCGAGGTCGGCCGGGACGAGCCCGGTCAGGACGCCGTCCTTCACCGGCTGCTGGACCTGGTACTCGTCCTGGCGCTGCGGGCGTGGTGCGCGCGGCCGGGGTCGGACCTGCCGTCCTGGTACCGGGCGCTGGCGGATCCGGCGGTGGGCGACGCGCTGCGGCTGCTGCACGAGGACCCGGCGCGTCGCTGGACCATCGCGGCGCTCGCCGCCGAGGTCGGGATGTCCCGTGCGGCGTTCGCCGCGCGTTTCGCCGGGCTGGTGGGCGAGCCGCCGCTCACCTACCTGACCGGGTGGCGGATGACCCTCGCGGCCGACCTGCTGCGCGACACCGACGCGACGGTCGCCGCCGTGGGCCGCGAGGTCGGCTACGAGGACGCGTTCGCGTTCAGCGTGGCGTTCAAGCGCACAAGGGGCGTCAGTCCGTCCCGCTGGCGGCGCGGGACGGACTGACCCCCCGGGCGCACGCTCAGGATGCGAAGGCGTTGAAGGTCGCTTCGGCTCTGTCGCGGTTCTTGTAGAGGTCCCAGGCGGTGTCGGCGAGGTCGTCCGGGTTCAGCGTCCCGACCGTCATGCCGTCGAGCCGGTCCGCCTCGCCGACGATCATGCGATGGATGTCGCCGCGCTCGATGAGGCCGCCGATGGTGAGCGTGCCGGCGTACACGCCCTGGTCGGCGAGCGCGGCGTGCAGGGTGATCGCGTAGTTGCGGAGGGCGGCGGACGAGAGCGCCAGGTTCCCGATCATCGGCAGCGGGACGACGGAGCTGAGTCCGCCGGCGAACAGCAGCCCGCCGTCTCCGCGCTCCAGCATGCCGGGCAGGACCGCGCGGACCGCGTCGATGGCCGGATACACCCAGCTCATCGCCTCCTGGGCGGCGGGCACGTCCGTCTCGGTGATGGGCGCGGGCCGCGCGGCGGGGTCGGCCGCGCCGGGGCCGTAGTAGACGACGTCGACGGCGCCGTGCCGTGCGGTGATCTCGTCGAGGGCACCGAGCAGGGCGTCGTGGTCGCGGACGTCCGCCGGATGGGATGTCGCCTCGATGCCCGCGGACGCGAGCGAGGCGAGATAGCCGGGGTGGCGGTCGCCGTTGCGGGAGATGAGGGCGATGGCGTGCCCTTCCCGGCCGAAGCGGTGGGCGATCGACATGCCGAGCCCGGGGCCGGCGCCGATGACGACGGTCGTCGCGGTCATGGTCGGAACCTCCAGAAGTTGAGGGGACCCTCAAGTTAGCCGAAAGTCGAGGGTTTCCTCAACTTCGTAGGATGGCGGTATGTCCAGGAGCAGGCCGGCGCGGGCCGACGCCGCGCGGAACCGCGAGAAGCTGGTGGCGGCCGGGGCGCAGGTGTTCGGGGACCGCGGTCTCGACGCGCCGCTGGAGGAGGTCGCGCGCCGCGCCGGGGTCAGCATCGGCACGCTCTACAACCACTTCCGCGCGCGGCAGGACCTCCTTGACGCGATCTTCCCCGTCCGGCTGGCCGAGCTCGACCGGCTCGCCGCGCAGGCCCTGGACGACCCCGATCCCTGGACGGGGTTCGCCGGGTTCGTCGAGGGGATCGTCGCGCTGCAGGCGCAGGACCGGGGGCTGAACGACGTGCTCGCGCGCCGCTTCCCGCTCGCGTCCGAACTGAGCGAGGCATGCGATCGCGGCTTCGCGCACCTGGCCCGGATCGTTGAACGGGCCAAGGGCTCCGGCCGGCTGCGGAGCGACTTCGAGGTCACGGACATCGTGCCGCTGATGTGGGCGATGTCCCAGATCATCCGCGAGTCGGGGGGCGCGGAGCCCCCGGTCTGGCGCCGGTTCCTCGCCCTCTTCCTCGATGGCCTGCGGGCGGACGCCGCGCGCCCGCTGCCCGTCCCCGCGCTGTCGCCGGATCAGATGGCCGAACTCATGGGCGGCCGCTGATCAGTCCGCGCGCTCCAGGGCGGTCAGGAGCTCCTGGACGGCGTCGAGGTCGTCCTCGCCGAAGACGCGGATGCCCTCGCGGCGCAGGAGGGCCGTCGTCACGCCCGTGCCGGGGACGGACGCGCCTGAGAATGTCCCGTCGTAGACGCGGGCGCTGCCGCAGGACGGGCTGCCCTCCTTCAGCAGGGCGATGCGGGCGCCGGCGCGCTGGGCGGCGGCCAGCGCGAGACGTGCGCCCCGCAGGAACTCGGCGGTCACGTCGGCTCCGCCCCTGGTGACGACCCGAGCGGTGCCGTCGAGGACGGCGCCACCGTCGCCGCCGACGATCTCGGCAGGCGGCCGGGGGACCGGAAGCCCGCCGGACACCTCCGGGCAGAACGGTACGAGCCGCCCTTCCGCGCGCCACCGCTCGAAGAGGCCGCCGGCCACCGGTTTGGCGGCTCCGTCGTATCGGACGGGCCGTCCCACGAGGCAGGAACTGACCAGTATGCGCTCCACGCCTTTCAGCCTATGCGGGACGCGGAGACGTCTTGCGCCCCCCTGATCCCCGGCGAATAGTTGTGGGCATTCCCCCGTCGATTGGGAGCCCGGCATGGTCCTTCTCGGCCGTCCGCTCCCGGAGGCGCCTTCCGAGGGACGTCCCCGGGGTTCGGTTCTGGTGTCCTGGCTGACCACCACCGACCACAAGGTGATCGGATATCTGTATCTGACCACATCGTTCGTCTTCTTCCTGCTGGCCGGCCTGATGGCGATGGTGATGCGGGCGGAGCTCGCCTCCCCGGGCCTGCAGATCGTCTCCAACGAGCAGTACAACCAGCTGTTCACGATGCACGGCACGGTGATGCTGCTGCTGTTCGCGACGCCGTTGTTCGTCGGCTTCGCGAACGTCGTGATGCCGCTGCAGATCGGGTCGCCGGACGTGGCGTTCCCGCGGCTGAACATGCTGAGCTACTGGCTGTTCCTCCTCGGCGGGCTGATCGTGTTCGCGTCGTTCATCTCGCCGGGCGGCGCCGCGAGTTTCGGCTGGACGGCGTACGCGCCGTTGAACAGCGCGCTGCGGAGTCCGGGCGTCGGCGGCGACATGTGGATCATGGGCCTGGCGCTGTCCGGATTCGGGACGATCCTCGGCGGCGTCAACTTCATCACCACGATCATCGGGATGCGGGCGCCGGGAATGACGATGTTCCGGCTGCCGATCTTCACCTGGAACGTGTTCCTGACGAGCCTGCTCGTGCTGATGGCGTTCCCCGTGCTGGCGGCGGCGCTGCTGTGCCTGGAGGCGGACCGCCGGCTCGGCGCGCACGTGTTCGACGCGGCCTACGGCGGCGCGCTGACCTGGCAGCATCTGTTCTGGTTCTTCGGGCATCCCGAGGTGTACATCATCGCGCTGCCGTTCTTCGGGATCGTCACCGAGGTCATCCCGGTGTTCAGCCGCAAGCCGCTGTTCGGCTATTTCGGGATGGTCGGCGCCACCATCATGATCGCCGGGCTGTCGATGTCGGTGTGGGCGCACCACATGTTCACCACGGGCCAGGTCCTGCTGCCGTTCTTCTCGTTCATGTCGTTCCTCATCGCCGTGCCGACCGGGGTGAAGTTCTTCAACTGGGTCGGGACGATGTGGCGCGGCAATCTCAGTTTCGAGACGCCGATGCTGTTCGCCGTGGGGTTTCTCGTGACGTTCCTGTTCGGCGGGCTGACCGGCGTCATCCTGGCGTCGCCGCCGCTGGACTTCCAGGTGCAGGACTCCTACTTCGTGGTGGCGCACTTCCACTACGTCGTCTTCGGGACGGTCGTGTTCGCGATGTTCTCCGGCTTCTACTTCTGGTGGCCGAAGATGACGGGGAAGATGCTCAGCGAGGCGTGGGGGAAGGTCCACTTCTGGACGCTGTTCATCGGTTTCCACACGACGTTCCTCGTCCAGCACTGGCTGGGCGCCGAGGGGATGCCGCGCCGGTACGCCGACTATGCCAAGCAGTTCACCGCCCTGAACCGCGTCTCCAGCGCGGGCGCGTTCCTGCTCGGGATCTCGACGCTGTTCTTCATCTACAACGTGTACCGGACGTCGCGTCACGGCACGCGGGTCCAGGCGGACGACCCATGGGGGTACGGCAATTCGCTGGAATGGGCGACGTCGTGCCCGCCGCCGCGGCACAACTTCACCTCGATCCCGCGGATCCGCTCGGAAAGACCCGCGTTCGACCTCCACTACCCGAAAGCAGCAGAGGTGGAAGCCAAGACCACGCCGGAGGAGGGCCCCTGACCGGGCACCGCCGGACGGGCGAGCGTGACGGCGCCCGCGCGCGCTTGGTGGGCGCGCGCGGGCGGGGAACGCTACTTGGAGATGCGGCTGACGGCTATCTGGGCGACGCGGACCGCGGCGGCCGGGTTGAGGCGGACGCCGCGCCAGGCGAGGCGGCCGTGCGCGGGCGCGACGATGAGCGCCTGGTTCTTGGCGACGCCGCGCATGATGTCGCGCGCGAGCTTCTCGGCGGTGTAGAGGCGCGGTGACGCCTTGGCGATGTCCTCGGTGGCGTTGCCGCTCAGCTGCGTCTCGGGCAGGTCCGGGTTGACGTTGTGCAGCAGCGGGGTGTCGACGAAGCTCGGGCAGACCACGCTGACCTTGACGCCGCGCCCGGCGGCCTCGGCGCGCAGGCCGAGCGACAGGCCGACGACGGCGTGCTTGGTGGCGGTGTAGGGGATGCCGATCGGCATCGGGACGAGCCCGGCGAGCGAGGCGGTGTTGACGATGTGCCCGCGGCCCTGCTCCAGCATGATCGGGTAGGCGGCGTGCACGCCGTGCACGACGCCCTTGAGGTTGATGTCGATCGCGCGGTTCCAGTGGTCGAGGGTGAGCTCCTCGGCCAGCCCGCCGATCGCGATGCCGGCGTTGTTGAACACCAGGTCGAGGGTGCCGTTCTCGGCCTTGACGCGCTTGTAGAGGTCGGTGACGGCCTCGGCGTCGGTGACGTCGAGGGGGGCGGAGGACGCCTTGCCCTTGCCGAGGGTGTTCAGCTTGTCCGCGACGGCGGCGGCGCCGTCGGCGTTGATGTCGCTGACCACCACGGTGTCGCCGCGCGCCACCAGGGACGTGGCGATCGCACGGCCGATGCCGGATGCGCCTCCGGTCACGATCGCGATGCTCATTCTGCGCGCTCCGCTCGATGCTGGGCTAATTGGATGTTCTGTTCAATTGCGGGGATTCTACGGGGTGGGACGGCATGGCCGACACTCACCCGGCTACGAAACGGGGACCGCCGGCTCGTCGTCGCGCCCCTCCACCCGGAAGTCGCGCGGGTCGAGGCGGCGCGTCCGCAGCCAGTAGTTCACGGTCGACGCGGGCCAGGCGGCCCGGTTGACGCCGTCGCGGTCGAGGTACCAGCTGTCGCAGCCGCCGGCCACCCACACCGCGCCCTCGGACTTGCGCTGCACCCAGGCGTTGAACCGGTCCTGCACGGACGGCTTCACCGAGATCCGCGCGCCGCCCGCCGCGTCCAGCATCGCCAGGCACTGCAGGACGTAGCGGACCTGCGCCTCGATGATGAAGATCATCGAGTTGTGGCCGAGGCCGGAGTTCGGGCCGAGCAGCAGGAACAGGTTCGGGAAGCCCTTCACCGTCACGCCGAGGTGCGCCTCGATGCCGTCCTTCCAGGCGTCCTGGATCTTCAGCCCGCCCCGGCCCACGATCCGCGCGTTCTCGAACGCGTCGGTGACGTGGAAGCCGGTGCCGAAGATGATCGCGTCGACCTCGTGCTCCCGGCCGTCCCGCGTGACGATCGAGTGCTCGCGGACCTCCGCGATCCCCTCGGTGGTCAGCTCCACGTTGGGCCGCATGAGCGCCGGGAAGTAGTCGCTGGAGACGAGGGTCCGCTTGCAGCCCATCGTGTAGTCGGGGGTGAGCTTGCGGCGCAGCTCCGGGTCGGGCACCTGGCGGGCCA
Source organism: Actinomadura sp. NPDC048394 (assembly GCF_040651755.1). Taxonomy (NCBI): domain Bacteria; kingdom Bacillati; phylum Actinomycetota; class Actinomycetes; order Streptosporangiales; family Thermomonosporaceae; genus Actinomadura; species Actinomadura sp. NPDC048394. Next base: position 7,398 of record NZ_JBEZJL010000007.1, read on the forward strand.
GATGCCACTGCGCGATCGAGCTCGCGGCCTTCAGCAGCCGCGGGTTCTTGAACCCCAGGACGAAGCTCTCCTGCAGCAGGTAGATGCCGTTGCGGTAGCCGCGCTGGAAGCCGGGGACGCGCCGGAACAGCACTTTCTCCAGGCCGGTCACCTTGCGGTCCGGCTTCGGCATGATCCACGGCGGCGTCCGCTGGAACACCGTCAGCGACGCGACGCGCTTGGCGATCTGCGGGACGAACTGGATCGCCGACGCGCCCGTGCCGATCACCGCGACGCGCTTGCCGGTCAGGTCGTAGGAGTGGTCCCACTCGGCGGAGTGGAACGTCTTCCCCTCGAACGACGCGAGGCCGGGCAGGTCGGGGATGTTCGGCTGGTGCAGCGGGCCCATGCCCGCGGCGAGCGCCCGTCCCCGGACGACCTCGCCGGGCTCGGCGCCCGGGCCCTCGATCGACGCCTGCCAGGTGTCGGTGGCGTCGTCGTACTCGGCGGCGGTGACCTCGGTGCCGAACCGGATGTGCTGCTCCAGCTCGTACTTCTCGACGATGTCCTTGATGTACCGCAGCAGCTCGCCCTGCTTGGGGAACATCCGCGACCAGTCGTTCTTCGGCTCGAACGAGTACGAGTACAGCAGCGACATGATGTCGCAGGCGCAGCCGGGATAGGTGTTCTCCCGCCAGGTGCCGCCGACCTCGTCCGCCTTCTCCAGAATGACGAAGTCGTGCACGCCGGCCTTCTTCAGCCCGATCGCCATGCCGAGGCCGGAGAAGCCCGTCCCGATGATGACGACCTTGTACGGCCCGCCGCGTCCCGCCGCCGGCGTCACCACGGCGGCCCACCGCGCGGCGGGACCCTCCGGCCCCGCCGCGCCGTTCGCCCCGGCCATCGCTCAGGCGGCCTTGGGCTCGTCGACGGGGCGCCGCGTCCCCGGCCTGTCCCAGATGCCGAACGCCTTCCAGACCCGCTTGTTCACCGGGTCGATCACGCCGAGCTCGGCCATCAGGTCGCGGATCTTGCCGACCGAGTTGGAGATCTCCGCCTGCGAGGCCGGGCTCTTGTACGCCTGCCGGACGACGTCCTTCGGGATGTTGAAGTGCCGCACCATCGGGCCGGGCGGGGACAGCATGATCCGCGCCATCACGCCGAGCACGATCGGGGTCGCGAAGCCGAGGATCCGGCGGCGCGCCGGGTTCATGGTCGGGATCCGGTGCTTGAGGTAGTGGCGGGCGAAGGAGATGTGCCGCGCCTCCTCCGCGATGTGGATCTTCATGATCGTCTCTTCGAGGGGGTGCTTGATGTGCCCGCCCTTGAGGGATTTGCGCTGCACGTAGTCGATCGGGTCCTCGCCGCCGAGCACGAACACGAAGAACATCTCCGTGCTGACGAGCGGGATCCACGGCGCGGCCTGCGCGATGAGGCTGAGCGACCGCGGCATGCCGCGGATCGGCATCTTCGTCCGGTTCACGAACTCCTGGAACATCATCCCGTGGTGACATTCCTCGGTCGTCTCGTGGTAGACGTACCGGAACTCCGGCCGGCCGTTCGGCAGCCGGTAGGCGTAGTTGAGCAGGCCGCGCTTGAGCAGGTTCTCGAACTGCAGGCCGATCTTCATGGCGGTGGCGACCCGCCACAGCCCGATCTGCGACTGGATCTCCGGCGGCTGCGACCGGTACCACTCGGTCTCGCCGAGCCGGTCGAACTGCGGCAGCACCCAGCGCGGGTCGTTCTTGTCGACGGTGAAGTCGGGGTCGTCCCACGGGATGTCGGCGTAGGCCTCCCAGTGCTTGTCGACCGACGCCTTGTTCAGCCGGTCGACGACGCCGAGGTACGACTTCCTGTCCTTGACCTGCTCGCGGACCTCGTCGGCGAGTTCGGTGGGGGCTTTCGGCATGTGAGGCGCTCCCTCGGGGGTGGTGCGGCCTGCGGGGGCCGGGGGTGATCCTTCTTCGTGGCTAGGGCGCGCCCGCGGCGGTGGCCGCGGGCGCCTGCTGCGGTGGCGCGGTGCCGTCGTCGTCCGCCGCCGGGGCCGGGGCGGGCGCGGGGGTGGAGGCGGGGCCGCCGGGCTCCGGGACGATCAGCTGGGCGATCTCCTTGACCTGGCGCAGCACCGCGGCCTGGTGGCCGCGGGAGTCGTCGTCGAGGGCGTTCTGGATCGACAGCCCGACGAACATCGCGAACAGGCCGCGCAGCATCGTGTCGGTGAAGTCGGGGGGCAGCGTGTTCGCGGGGAACAGCTTCTCGAAGGTCTCGGCGATGGTCTGCAGGATCCGCTCGTTCAGGTCGACGCAGAGCGGGCGCAGCTCCTCGTCGGTGCGGGCGGCGACCGCCAGCTCCATCAGGGCCTTGGCGGGCCGGCCGCGGAAGACCTCCCAGAGCAGGTCGAGCGCGCCGGTGACGTTGCGGCGCTCCTTCGGCAGCACCGCGAACGCCGTCTCGTACGCGAGCCGCTGCGCTTCGAGCAGGTGCTCCAGCGCCGCCGCGACCAGGATCATCTTGGTCGGGTAGTGGTGCTGCTGCGCCCCGCGCGAGACGCCCGCGCGGCGGGCCACCTCGGTGGTGGACGTGCCGGACCAGCCGAGGTCCACCAGGCACTCCATGGTGGCCTCGAGGAGCCGGGCCTGCGTGCGCGACCGGCGCTCCTCCTGGGTCCGGCGCGTCCCGCTGCTGTGGCGCCGACGCCGGCGGCTGCTCACTGACACGCCTCCGACGGTACGAGCCCACTTACAAGCAAGCAAGCCTGCTTGTATGTTGCCCGCATCACAATTGGACAACGCGTCTTATTGATCTCGCGGCGAGGACGTACCCCCTGCGCGGTACCCGGCCCGGCTCCGCTGCCGCCCCCGTCGTACGCGCGGGCGCGCCGGTGCCGCCCACGGGGTAGGCGCGGTGCCTCTCGCAGCCGGACGACGCGGGCCGTACCGGCGCGTGACGATCCCGGCCATGGGAAACGCGGCAGAGGCAAGACGAACCATCAACGAGGCGGACGCGGACATGGGCGGCGCCCGCACGGAACGGCTCACCAAGGTCTACGGGACCGGCGACATGGCGGTGCGCGCGCTCGACGAGGTGAGCGTGGCGTTCCCCGCCGGGCGCTTCACCGCCATCATGGGCCCGTCCGGCGCCGGCAAGTCGACCCTGATGCACTGCGTGGCGGGCCTGGAGGACGCCACGTCCGGGAAGGTCTACGTCGGCGACCAGGAGCTCGGGTCCCTGTCGGACCGGCGCCTGACGCGGCTGCGGCGCGAGCGCATCGGCTTCGTGTTCCAGGCGTTCAACCTGCTCCCGACGCTCACCGCGAAGGACAACATCGTCCTGCCGATGACGCTGGCCGGGACGCGTCCCGACAGGGAGTGGCTGGACACCGTGGTGCGGGTCCTGCGGCTGGGGCAGCGGCTCACGCACAAGCCGTCGGAACTGTCCGGCGGGCAGCAGCAGAGGGTGGCGCTCGCGCGCGCGCTGGTCACCCGTCCGCAGATCGTGTTCGCGGACGAGCCGACCGGCAACCTCGACTCCCGTACGGGCGCGGAGGTGCTGGACCTACTGCGCGGCGCCGTCGACGACCTTGGCCAGACGGTCGCGATGGTGACCCACGACCCGGTCGCCGCCGGCTACGCCGACGCGGTCGTGTTCCTCGCCGACGGGCGCGTCGTCGACGTGATGGACGAGCCCACGGCCGACCGGGTCCTCGACCGGATGCGCGGGCTGGGGGACCGGTCATGACCGGGCTCGTCTTCAAGGAGCTGTGGGGGCGCAAGCGCCGCATGGCCGGGTCGCTGGTCGCGGTGTTCCTCGGCGTGACGTTCCTCACCGGCACGCTGGTGCTCGGCGACACGCTCGCGTCCAGCATCGACGGCTACTTCTCCGGCGCCTACGGCAAGAGCGACGTCAGCGTCCGCAACGCCACCAAGGTGAGCGACTCGCCCTGGGGCGCGCGCGGGCAGATCGACGCGTCGGTGCTGGCGAAGGTGCGCGGGGTGGACGGCGTAGCGAACGCCGAACCCGTCATCCAGGGCTCCGGGCAGCTGCTCTCCAAGGACGGGACGACGATCCCGTCCCGCGGCCCGAGGACCGCCGGGAACTGGCTCAACGACCCGAAGCTCAACCCCTACCGGCTCGCCGAGGGACGCGCGCCGCGCGCCCCGGACGAGGTCGTCATCAACAAGATGTTCGCCGACGAGGGCAAGCTGAAGGTGGGCGACCGGACGGCCGTCCTCACGCCTGAGCGCGTTCCCGTGACGGTCGTCGGGATCAGCAAGTTCGGCAGCGAGGACGCGTTCGGCGAGACGTCGTTCACCGCGTTCAGCCTGGAGGGCGCGCAGCGGTACGTCGCGAAGTCGTCCGGCCGCATCAGCAGCGTCGCGATCCGCGCCTCCGCAGGGGTGAGCCAGGACGCGCTGGCCGCGCGCATCCGCCCCATGCTGCCCGCCGGGACCGAGGCCGTCACCAACCGCGCCCAGGTCGACGAGGGCATGACCGCCGTGCAGGACGGCTTCCTCAAGACGTTCCGGATCGTGCTCGGCGCGTTCGGCGGGGTGGCCCTGTTCGTCGCGGCGTTCAGCATCCACAACACGTTCGCCATCACGATGGCGCAGCGGACCCGCGAGTCGGCGCTGCTGCGCGCGCTCGGCGCCGGCCGCCGCCAGGTCGTGGCGTTCGCCGGGATCGAGGCGCTGATGATCGGCGGCGCCGCGACCCTGGCCGGGCTCGCCGGCGGGTTCGGCTTCGCCGCGCTGCTCCGGCTGCTGTTCACGACGTTCCGGATCGGGATCGCGATGGAAGGGCTCACCGTCTCCGCGACGACGCTGCTGGTGGCGGTCCCGGCCGGGCTGCTGGTGACGCTCGTCGCGGCGCTCGGGCCCGCGCTGAGGGCGTCCCGGGTGCGGCCTCTCGCGGCGCTGCGCGAGGTCGCGGCGGAGCCGTCCCGGCCGTCCGACACCCGGATGATCGTCGGCGGGGTGTTCGCGGCGGTCGCCGCCGGGACGGTCGTGCTCGGCGCGTCCGGCGGGCAGGTGGCGATGGCCGCCGCCGGCGCGGTGCTGTGCCTGGTCGCGATGGTCGTGCTCGGGCCCGCCGTCGCGCGCCCGGCCGCCGCCGTCGCCGGCGCCCCGGCCGCGCGGCTGCGCGGTGTCCCCGGCGCGCTCGCCCGCGGCAACGCCACGCGCAGCCCGCGCCGCACCGCCGGCGCCGCGACCGCGCTGATGATCGGCGTCGGCGTCGTCACCCTGCTCACGGTGTTCGTCGGCTCGCTCCGCGCGTCGCTGGAGGACGGCGTCGCCGGCTCGTTCAAGGGGCCGCTCGTCGTGGACGGCGGCGGCAACGAGACCGGCGGATTCGCCCCGCGGCTCGTCGACGAGGCCGCCCGGCTGCCGCAGGTCAGCGGGGTCGCCGGGCTCGGCACCGGCGGCATGCGGGTCGGTGGCCGCATCGCGACCGTGTCCGTCGGCGACCCGTCCGCGCTGCGCCGCGTCCTCGACCTCGACGTCTCGCAGGGTTCGCTCGCCGGGCCCGGCACCTTCGCGGTCTCCAAGAAGATCGCCGACGACCGCGGCTGGCATGCCGGTTCGCGCGTCGGCCTCACCTTCGCCGACGGCGTCGCGCAGGAGGTCACGGTCGGCGCCGTGTACGACCGGACCGACCTGACCGGCGACTACCTCGTGCCCTGGACGATCTGGGGCGCCCACACGAAGCAGCCACTCGTGACCAGGGCGTTCGTCGACCTCAAGCCCGGCGCGTCCGTCACGTCGGCGCGCGGCGCCCTCACCGCGCTCGCCAGGCCGTACGGGGCGCCCGACGTCGAGACCCGCGACGCGTTCGTCACGGCGCAGACGTCCGACATGAACGGGTTCATCGCCGTCGTCTACGGGATGCTCGCCCTCGCGATCATCATCGCGCTGCTCGGCATCGCCAACACGCTGTCGCTGTCGGTGCACGAGCGGACCCGCGAGCTCGGCCTGCTCCGCGCCGTCGGCGCGACCCGGGCGCAGATCCGCTCGATGGTGCGCTGGGAGTCGCTGATCGTCGCGCTGTTCGGGACCGCCGGCGGGCTCGGCCTCGGGGTGTTCCTCGGCTGGGGGCTCGGCGCCGCGCTCGGGAACCCGTTCACCGCCCCGCCCGTCCAGCTGGGCGTGATCGCGCTGGTCGGAGCGGTGGCGGGCGCGCTCGCCGCGATCAGGCCCGCCCGCCGCGCCGCCCGGCGGGCGATCCTCGCCTCGATCGCCGCGCCGTGATCACGCCGTCTGGAGCCCGCCCCGCAGGCCCTGCGGGGCGGGCGCCCGGGCGGATTCCGGCCCCGCGGCGCGGATATTGTGTGTCCATGCAGGTCAACCAGTCGGGCAAGCTGACCAACGTCTGTTACGACATCCGCGGGCCGGTGCTCAAGCGCGCCAAGCAGCTCGAGGCCGAGGGCCACAACATCCTCAAGCTGCACATCGGCAACCCCGCGCCGTTCGGGTTCGAGGCTCCGCCGGAGCTGCTCCAGGACATGATCCGCAACCTGCCGGACGCGCACGGCTACAGCGACTCCAAGGGGATCCTGCCCGCCCGCCGCGCCATCGTGCAGCGGTTCGAGGACAACGGCGTCACCGGCCTGGACGTCGAGGACGTCTACCTCGGCAACGGCGTGTCCGAGCTGATCGTGATGACCCTGCAGGCGCTGCTCAACGACGGCGACGAGGTGCTGATCCCGGCGCCCGACTACCCGCTGTGGACGGCGTCGGTGTCGCTGTGCGGCGGCACCCCCGTCCACTACCTGTGCGACGAGGCCGCCGACTGGGCGCCGAGCCTCGACGACATCGAGGCCAAGATCACCGACCGCACCCGGGCGATCGTGCTGATCAACCCCAACAACCCGACCGGCGCCGTCTACCAGCGCGAGGTGCTGACCCAGATCGTCGAGGTCGCCCGCCGCCGCAACCTGATCGTCTTCGCGGACGAGATCTACGACCGGATCCTCTACGACGACGCCGTGCACGTCCCGATCGCCTCGCTGGCCCCCGACCTGCTGTGCCTGACCTTCGGCGGGCTGTCCAAGAACTACCGGGTCGCCGGGTTCCGGTCCGGCTGGGTGGTGCTGTCCGGGCCGAAGGAGCACGCCGAGTCCTACATCGAGGGCCTGGACATCCTCGCCAACATGCGGCTGTGCCCGAACGTCCCCGGCCAGCACGCGATCCAGGCCGCGCTCGGCGGCTACCAGAGCATCGACGACCTCGTCCTGCCGACCGGCCGGCTCGGCGAGCAGCGCGACCGCGCCTGGAAGCTGCTCAACGACCTGCCCGGCGTCAGCTGCGTCCGGCCCAAGGGCGCGCTGTACGTCTTCCCGCGGCTCGACCCCGAGATGTACCCGATCGAGGACGACATGCGCTTCGCCCTCGACCTGCTCGAACGGCAGAAGCTCCTCGTCGTGCAGGGGACCGGGTTCAACTGGCCGACCACCGACCACTTCCGCGTCGTCACGCTGCAGTACGCCGACGACCTGGAGGAGGCCGTCGGCCGCATCGGCGACTTCCTGAGCACCTACCGCCGCTGACGGGCGTCACGACCGGTGTCGGGACCGGTGGGCCGTCACGATCCGGACGCGGCGGCGTCGAGGCGCTTGAGCGCGCCGCGCACCACGTCCGGGTCGGTCGTCGCCCAGAACGGCGGCAGCGAGTTCTTCAGGAAGCCGCCGTAGCGGGCCGTCGCCAGCCGCGGGTCGAGGACGGCGACCACGCCGCGGTCGTCCATCGACCGCAGCAGCCGGCCCGCGCCCTGCGCCAGCAGCAGCGCCGCGTGCGTCGCGGACACCGCCATGAACCCGTTGCCGCCGCGTGCCGCCACCGCCCGCGCGCGCGCCGACGACACCGGGTCGTCCGGGCGCGGGAACGGGATGCGGTCCATGATGACCAGCTGCAGCGACGGGCCGGGGACGTCCACGCCCTGCCACAGCGACAGCGTCCCGAACAGGCACGTCCGCTCGTCCTCGGCGAACTGCTTGACCAGCAGGGACGTGGAGTCCTCGCCCTGGCACAGCAGCGGGTGCGACAGGTGGTCCTTCAGCTCGTCGGCGGCCTGCCGGGCGGCCCGCATCGAGGAGAACAGGCCGAGCGTCCGGCCGCCCGCCGCCTCGATCAGCTCGGTGATCTCCGTCAGGTACGCGTCGGCGAGCCCGTCCCGCCCCGGCTGCGGCAGATGCCGCGCCACGTACAGGATCCCGGACTTCGGGTGGTCGAACGGCGAGCCGACGTCCAGGCCCGACCAGACGATCTCCTTGCCGTCCTTCCCGTCCTCGTCCTTGCCGTCGGTGGCGGTCTGCGCGAGGCCCTCCGCGGCCGTCTTCGCGTCCCGCGGCGCGTTCTCGCCGAGCGGCGGCAGCCCCCACTGGCGCGCCAGCGGCTCGAACGACCCGCCCAGCGTCAGCGTCGCCGACGTCAGGACGGCCGTGCGCTGCTCGAACAGCGTCGTCCGGAGCAGGCCTCCCACCCCGATCGGCGCGACGTGCAGCGCCGGCGGACGCTTCGGACGCCCCTCCTGGACGAACGGCTTCTCCAGCCACACCACGTCGAACCGCTGCGACATCTCCGGCTGGAACGACTCCAGCATCCGCACCGCCGTGTCGTGCAGCTCCTCCAGCGACGACCGTGCGGCCTTGCGGGCGGCCGCGTCGCCCGGATCGGCGTCCTTCTTCTCCGGGCCGATCGCCGTGAGGCAGGCGTGCAGCGCGTCACGCGTCGCCGCGAGCGTGCTGCCCAGCGAAGAAGGCAGAACGTCCATACGGCCCGCGGGCAGATCCTCAAGCAGGACGCCGAGGCCCTCCGCGGCCTCCTTGAGCCGGTCGGCGACGCCCTCCTCGACCAGCCGCCCGCAGCGCCGCGCCGCCGTGTCCACGCCGGCCGCGCTCAGATCGCCCGTCGCGACCGACGTCACCCGGTCGACCAGCTCGTGCGCCTCGTCCACGATCACCACGTCGTGCTCCGGCAGGACCTGGAACTCCTCCAGCGCGTCGATCGCCAGCAGCGCGTGGTTGGTGACCACGATGTGCGCCTCGCCCGCCTCCGCGCGGGCCAGCTCCGCGAAGCACTCGGTCCCCTGCGGGCAGCGCTGCGCGCCCAGGCACTCCTTCGCGGTGACCGCCACCTGCCGCCACGCCTGCTCGCTCACCCCGGGGACCAGCTCGTCGCGGTCGCCCGTCGTGGTCTCCTCGGCCCACTCGTTCAGCCGCTTGACCTGGCGTCCCAGCATGGACAGCTGCTGCGGGTCGAACAGCCCGGCGCCGCCCTCGTCCTCCTCCGGCGCGCCCGTCTGCACCCGGTGCAGGCACAGGTAGTTGCGGCGGCCCTTGAGGATCGCGAACTTCAGCTCCCGGCCGAGCAGCGGGTTCAGCGCCTCGGCCAGCCGCGGCAGGTCGCGGTCGACGAGCTGGCGCTGCAGCGCGATCGTCGCGGTCGACACCACCACCGTGGTCTGCTTCTCGACCGCGTACCGGATCGCCGGAACCAGGTACGCCAGCGACTTGCCCGTCCCGGTGCCCGCCTGCGCGGCGACGTGCTCGCCCGACGCGATGGCCTTCTCCACCGCCCCGGCCATCTCCACCTGCCCGGGGCGCTCGGCGCCCCCGATGGCCTCGACGGCGGCGGACAGCAGGGTCGGCATGTCCGGAATCTTGGCGTCGCTGTCGGTCAGCAGATCAGGGGCGGGCACGTCGCCCAACGCTACAGCCCGCGGCGGACACCCGCGCCCGGGTTCGGCCCGACGAGGACCGCCCGGCCGTCCCGCCGCCGGCCTCCGCCGGGTCCGGTTGACGCCCTTTGCGGAGGGTCGGCCAAGATAGGGGCCGTGTCTGCTGAAAGAGAAGTCCTAACCTGGGAGTTGTTCGGCACCGCCGGCCGCGAGCTGGCCCAGGAGATCGCGGCCAGCGGCTACCGGCCCGACCTGATCCTGTCCATCGCCCGCGGCGGCCTGTTCGTCGCCGGATCCCTCGGTTACGCCCTCGACGTCAAGAACCTGCACGTCATGAACGTCGAGTTCTACACCGGCGTCGACCAGCGCCTCGACCTGCCCGTGATGCTCCCGCCCGTGCCGAACGCCGTCGACCTGTCCGGCGCCAAGGTCCTGGTCGCCGACGACGTCGCCGACACCGGCGCCACCCTCAAGCTCGTCCGCGACTTCTGCGCCGACCACGTCGCCGATGTCCGCTGCGCCGTCGTCTACGAGAAGCCGCATTCCACCGTCAAGTGCGAGTACGTCTGGCGGCACACCGACCGCTGGATCAACTTCCCCTGGTCGACCGAGCCGCCCGTCGTCAGCCGGCCGCAGCAGATCCTCGACGCCTGAAGTTATCCACATTCTCGGCGGCGCTTTCGCCCCGCCGGGCCCGGCTGCCAGTGTCGACGGCATGACAGCACTGGTCATCCGCTCCGCTCAGGACGCCATAGCCGCCGTTCCCTACCTGCTGGGGTTCCACCCCTCCCGCAGCCTCGTCGTCATCGGCCACGACGGCCCGCACGGAACCTGCGCGGTCCGGCTCGACTTACCGGTCCCCGCCGCGGCCGGCGAACGCGTCGCCGGGCTGCTGGCCGGCAACGGGTTCCGCAAGGCGCTCCTGCTCGGCTACGGCCCGGCCGGCGAGGTCGAAGGCTCCGCCGGCTCCATGGCCGCCGCCCTCACCGCCGCCGGCGTGGACGTCCTGGAATCCGTCCGCGTCTGCGACGGCCGCTGGTGGTCCCTCACCTGCACCGACGGCTGCTGCCCCGCCGAAGGCACTCCCTACGACATCTCCACCAGCCTCATCGCCGCGCAGGCCACGCTCGCCGGGCACGTCGCCCTCGCCGACCGCGACGAGCTCGTCCGCTCCGTCCAGCCGGTCGGCGGCCTGGCCCGCGAATCCATGCGCCGCGCCACCGAGCGAGCCGAGAGACGCTTCCTGCGATGGGCCCGCGAACCCGCGTCCCGGTTCCGTTCCCGCACCACCGAGGAGGGCCTCGACCACGTCCCCCGCATCCTCGCCCGCGCCCGCGGCCGCACCCGCCCCACCGACGACGACGTCGCCCGGCTCGGCTTCCTCCTCACCGACCTGCGCGTCCGCGACGAGGCGTGGATCCGCATCGACGAGGACGCCCCCGCCGCCGACATCGCCTTCTGGCGCGACGTCCTCCGCCGCGTCGAACCCCCGTACGTCCCGGCCCCGGCGTCCCTGCTGGCCTTCGCCGCCTACACCGCAGGCGACGGCGGCCTGGCCAACGTCGCCCTGGAACGCGCCCTGGAGGCCGACCCCGCGTACTCCATGGCCGTCCTGCTCCGCAGCCTGATCGACGCCGGCGTCCCACCCGCCCAAGCCCGCATAGGCATGACCCCCGACCAACTGGCCGCCGCCTACCACGAACCAACCCAAGAGGCCAGCTAACCCAACCTCCCCCTCAACCAATCCCACCTGGCCACCCACCGAGCTGCCGGCGCCCCCAGCAAGGAACGCGCGGGCGGGGTTGCGTGGGGGTGCGGAGCGGGTTGCCTAGGGAGATTAGGTTGGGGGGATGGTCAGTGAGGGGGGCGGATGACGCGGGCCGGGTTGAGCGCGGAGCTGTTGACGCGGGCGGCGGCGGAGCTGGCGGACGAGGTCGGCTTCGAGAACGTGACGGTGTCCGCGCTCGCGCGCAGGTTCGGCGTCAAGGACGCGAGCCTGTACTCGCACGTCAAGAACGTCCAGGATCTCAGGGCGCGGGTGGCCGTGCTGGCGCTCGCCGAGCTCGCGGACGAGGCCGCCGGCGCGCTCGCGGGCCGCGCGGGCAAGGACGCGCTGGTCGCGTTCGCGGGCGCCTACCGGAAGTACGCGAAGGAGCATCCGGGGAGGTACACGGCGGCGCGGCTGCGGCTCGACCCCGAGACGGCCGCCGCCAGCGCCGCCGGCCGGCACGCGGAGATGATGCGGGCGATCCTGCGCGGCTACGACCTGGCCGAGCCGGACCAGACGGACGCGGTGCGGCTGCTGGGCAGCGTCTTCCACGGCTACGTGAGCCTGGAGGAGGCGGGCGGCTTCGACCACTCGCGCGCGGCCCGCGACGTCGACACGTCCTGGCAGCGGTCCCTGGACGCCATCGACACCCTCCTCCGCAACTGGCCACCCCCCACCCCCGACACCAAAGAGCACCCCACCCCCTAAAGCCCGCACGCCTCAAGGACCGGGCGGCCGGCTCACTTAGGACGACGGGACGCCTCACGGCCGGGCGCCTCAGGGGCCAAGCGCCCTGGGCCGACCGCGCACCTCGAGCCGGCCAGCCGTCTCGGGTGACACCGGACGCCTCAGAGCGGCCGTGTGTGTCGAGGCGGGGCCGCTCCCCGCGGCCAGCCGCCATAAGGCGGCGGGGCGCCTCGGGGTCGGGCGGCTCCGCGGGCCGCGCATCTTAGGTGGCTGGACGCTTCAGGGCGGCCAGCTTGCTTGGGGCGGCGGGGTGGCCCGTGGCCGGACGGTTCCGGGGGCCGCGCGTCTCGGGGGGCTTGGGTTAGGGGCGGACGGCTTGGCCGGGGGTGCCGGGGTCGATGCGGCGGTCGCGGTTGCGCTCGTTCCAGGCGCGCATCCGCGGCGGGTAGCCGACGATCTGTACGTCGTAGGCGGGGACGCCGAGGTCGCGGGCGACCTTGCCGATGACCTTGGGGGAGCCGACGCGGCGGCGGGTCCACTCGCCGTCGTGGGCGACCGCGACCGCGGTGGTGTCGGTGGCGAAGGTCTCCGGCTCGATGTAGAACTCGACGCCGCGGCGGTCGCGCGCGAAGGCGATCAGCGCCTCGATGTCGGCGGCCGTGGCCTCCCGGTCGAGCTTGGCCACCGTCGTGCCGCGGTGCCGGCGGATGCCGAATCGGTCCCGGAACCTCATCGCCTGTCCTGTCGTCGGGCGGCCCCGGAGGGGGAACGGGACCTGGTCGGGTGTCTGCGGACAACGAACACGCGGCGCGGCCGGGTTCCCGACACAGCGGCGGCGTCCCCGGCGAGCCGGGCACAGCACCCTAGACTGGCCGGGCCTGGGAGATCAACAGCGGGGGGTGTTGATGGACGGGCCGATTGCGGTCCGGCGGGCGGCCGTCGCCGTGCTGGCGGCCACCGTGTGCGGGGCGTTGAGCACCCTGGGCCCGGGGCCGCCGCGGGTGGGGCTCGCCGCGGCGTCAGCGCCGGCCGGCGGGGCCGGGCACGCAGGCCGCAAGGGCGCACCGCGCCGGCAGGCGCCGCCGCCCGCGCCGCCGCGGGTGGACTGCCTGCGGGCCAAGTGCGTGGCGCTGACCTTCGACGACGGACCCGCCGAGAGCACGGGCCGGCTGCTGGACATCCTCGCCGCGCACCATGTGCGGGCGACGTTCTTCATCGTCGGGGAGCAGGCCGCCAAGTTCCCCGAGCTGGTGCGGCGCGAGCACGAGGCCGGGCACCAGATCGCCGACCACAGCTACACCCACGCCGACCTCGGCCGCGCGTCCACGAAGAAGATCATGTCGGAGCTGACCAGGACGCAGGAGGCGATCCGGCAGGCGTCCGGCTTCACGCCGACCATGCTGCGGCCGCCCTACGGGTCATTGTCGAAGCGGCTGACTGCCATCACCAGGCAGATGGGGCTGGCGCAGGTGCTCTGGACCGTCGACCCGCTCGACTGGGAGCACCACGACACGAAGTACGTCGAGCGGCGCGTGCTGAAGGCGGTGAAGCCCGGCTACATCGTGCTGATGCACGACATCCATCCGACGACGGTGGCGGCCGTCCCGACGATCATCGAGAGGCTGGCGGCGGAGGGGTACTCGTTCGTGACGGTGCCGGACCTGTTCGGCGGGACGCTCACCCCAGGGAAGGAGTACCTCCGGCTCGACTCAGGGGATCGTCAGGGTCTTCCCTGATGGTCGGCGGCGCGCGCGCCGCTCAGCATGGAGACATGGACAGCACTGACGCGGTGGGGCGGTTGCGGGTCTCCGACGCCGAACGGGACGCGGTCGTCCGGCAGCTCCAGGACGCGTACGCCGAGGGCAGGCTCGACCACGACGAGTTCGACATGCGCGCGCATCTGGCGATGACGTCGAAGACGCGCGACGACCTGGCGGCGGTCACCCGGGATCTTGAGCCGGTGCGGGGGCGCGCGGGGCAGAGCCTGGAACTCGCGGAGCCGACGGGGGAGGACCGGATGCTCGCCGCGGCGGCGCACGCGGTCGCGGTGCCGACGCTGTTCGTGGGCCCGCTGGTGCTGATGCTGGTGAGCGGCAAACGCTCGGAGTACATCCGGCGGCAGGCGATGGAGGCGCTGAACCTCCAGGTGACGCTGCTGCTGATCACGATCGTGACGTTCGGCGTCGGGGGCGCGCTGTACGGGGTGACGTGGATCCTGTCGGCGATCGCGGCGGTGTTCGCGCTCGCCGGGCGCGGTTTCCGCTACCCGTGGATTCTGCGGCTGGTGAAGTAGCGGCCCGCGGACGGCCCGGACGGGTTTGTCGGCGCGGACGGCGGGGGAAAGGTCAACGTTGGCCGCCCCGCCGGCGGCCCGCCCCGAGGAACCGGACCGCACATGATCATGGCCGTGGCTTTATTCCCCCTCCTACCTGTGATGACCCTAACGTCCGGGTTATGTGGACGGTACATGGGATCATGGATTAACTATGCAAGGGAGGGGTAGATGACGGAGCTTGCGCTCAAGGGCGATCACCAGCGGGCGGTGGAGGCGCTCAGGCGATCGTACGAGGCGATCCCGGCCGGCACGCCGGTGCGGCTGGCGAAGAAGACCTCGAACCTGTTCCGGTGGCGCGACCCCTCGGCGGCCCCGGGGCTGGACGTGTCCGGCTTCGACCGGGTGCTCAGCGTCGACGCGGACGAGCGGACCGCGCAGGTCCAGGGCATGACCACCTACGAGGACCTGGTCGACGCGACCCTTCCGCACGGGCTGATGCCGACCGTCGTCCCGCAGCTGAAGACGATCACGCTGGGCGGGGCGGTGACGGGGCTCGGCATCGAGTCGACGTCGTTCCGGGACGGCCTCCCGCACGAGGGCGTCCTCGAGCTGGAGGTGCTGACCGGCGACGGCCGCGTCATCACCGCGACGCGCGACAACGAGCACGCCGACCTGTTCTACGGCTTCCCGAACTCCTACGGGACGCTCGGCTACAGCCTGCGGCTGAAGATCGAGCTGCGGCCGGTGAAGCCGTACGTCCGGCTGCGGCACCTGCGGTACCGGGACGCGGCGGAGCTCGCGAAGGCGATGGGCGAGATCACCGAGTCCGGCGTGTACGAGGGCGAGACCGTCGACTTCGTCGACGGCACGGTCTTCGGCGCGGACGAGCAGTACATCACGCTCGGCTTCTTCGCCGACGACGCGCCCTACACCTCCGACTACACCGGCCAGGGGATCTACTACCGGTCGATCCAGGAGCGCTCGGTCGACTTCCTGACGGTGCGCGACTACATCTGGCGCTGGGACACCGACTGGTTCTGGTGCTCGGGCGCGTTCGGCGTGCAGAACCCGACCGTCCGGCGGCTGTGGCCGGACAAGTACAAGCGGTCCGACGTGTACCGCAAGATGGTCGCCTACGACCGGCGCTACCAGCTGCTCGCGCGCGTGGAGCGGTGGCGGGGGCTGCGCCCGCGCGAGGACGTCATCCAGGACATCGAGGTGCCCGTCGAGCGGCTGCCGGAGTTCCTGGAGTTCTTCCACGACAAGATCGGGATGAGCCCGATCTGGCTGTGCCCGCTCCGTGCGAAGGAGCAGTGGCCGCTGTATCCGCTGGAGGTCGGCCGCCCGTACGTGAACGCCGGGTTCTGGGGGACGGTCCGGCTGCCTCCGGGGCAGATCCCGGAGTACCACAACCGGCTGATCGAGCGCGAGGTCGCCAAGCTTGACGGCCACAAGTCCCTGTACTCGACCGCTTTTTACAGCAGGGACGAGTTCTGGCGGTACTACGACGGGGAGACCTACCGGCGGCTCAAGGGGGAGTACGACCCCGGCGAGCGGCTGCTGGACCTCTACGACAAGTGCGTGCGCGGACGCTGACCGGCGTCCGCGGATTCGGGGGTGGGGCCCCGGACGGGCCGGTGGTCGACCATCGTCGTCCCGTCCGGGGCGAAGAGACAGGAGGATCAAGATGACGCTGGCCAAGGTCTTCGAGCAGCTCGCCGGGGCTGAGGCGCCAGTGGAGTTCACGGCGTACGACGGTTCGCGGTCGGGCGTGCCCGGCGCGCCCATCCGGTTCGACGTGCGCTCGCCCTACGCGGTGTCCTATCTGGTGCACTCGCCGGGGGCGCTCGGGCTGGCCCGCGCGTACGTCACCGGCATGATCGACGTCGACGGCGACATGATCGAGGCGCTGACGACGATGCAGCAGGTGCTGAGCGACGTGACGCCGCGGGACAAGGCGCGGATCGTGGGCGGGGTGCTGGGGGATCCGCTGCTCCGCGCGGCGATGTCCCGCCGGCTGGACCCGCCGCCGCAGGAGGCCCCCTTCAGCCGCATCCCGTCGTGGCTGCGGCACTCCAAGCGGCGCGACGCGAAGGCCATCTCGCACCACTACGACGTGTCCAACACGTTCTACGAGTGGGTGCTGGGGCCGTCCATGGCCTACACGTGCGCGTGCTACCCCGAGGAGCACTCGACGCTGGAGGAGGCGCAGTTCCACAAGCACGACCTGGTGGCCAAGAAGATCGGGCTGAAGCCGGGGATGCGGCTGCTGGACGTGGGCTGCGGCTGGGGCGGCATGGTGATGCACGCCGCCAAGGAGTACGGCGTGAAGGCGCTCGGCGTGACGCTGTCGAAGCAGCAGGCCGAGTGGGCGCAGAAGGCCATCGCGGACCGGGGCCTGTCGGACCTCGCGGAGGTCCGGCACCTGGACTACCGGGACGTGACGGAGACGGGCTTCGACGCGATCAGCTCGATCGGGCTGACCGAGCACATCGGCAAGAAGAACCTGCCGTCGTACTTCTCGTTCCTGTACGGGAAGCTGAAGCGCGGCGGGCGGATGCTGAACCACACCATCACCCGCCCGGACAACCTGGCGCCTCCGCGCAAGGAGAACGGGTTCATCAACCGGTACGTGTTCCCGGACGGTGAGCTGGAGGGCCCCGGGTACGTCCAGCAGCAGATGAACGACGCGGGCTTCGAGATCCGGCACCAGGAGAACCTGCGCGAGCACTACGCGCGGACGCTCACGGGCTGGTGCCGGAACCTGGACGAGCACTGGGACGAGGCCGTCGCCGAGGTCGGCGAGGGCACCGCCCGGGTGTGGCGGGTCTACATGGCGGGCTGCGTGCTCGGCTTCAACCAGAACTGGATCCAGCTGCACCAGACCCTGGGCGTGAAGCTCGACGAGGACGGACGCAGCCACATGCCGCTGCGTCCCGACTGGGGCGTGTGACGCCGCGAGCGCTCCCGCGAAACGCCGCTGATGGGCCGGCCGGAACACTCCGGCCGGCCCGTCGCCGTTGACACCCCGCGCCGCCGTCATCCCCGCGTTGCCGTCATCCCCGCAGCGCCGTCATCCCCGCAGCGCCGTCATCCCCGCAGCGCCGTCATCCCCCCGCGCCGCCGTCATCCGCCCCGCGCTGGCGTCCTCCGCCCCGCGCCGGCGTCATCCGCCCCGCGCCGGCGCTGACCGTGCGCGTCCTCCGCTCGCGTGCGCAAGGCGGGTGTGTGGTCGGGGGTGTGCGTTCGGCCTGGCAGGCGGCTCTTCCGGTCGGGGGAGCGGGGCGTGCGGGGGCGGGTCAGGTCTCGTGCAACGCGGCGTCCAGGCGAGTGAGCCAGGTGTCGACGGGGCCCAGGGTCAGCAGGCCGCTTCCGGCGCCCGCGAGTTCTCCGGCGGCGGGCCGGAGACGGTCGCGGGCACGCCGCAGGACGGGTTCGTCGCCGAGCTCCAGCGCGGCCTCGGCCTCGAGGCAGCACATCGCCTCGTACATCAGGTCCGCGGGCGGCTGCGGCAGTGCGCGCAGGGCCGTACGCGCCTCCTCTCCGCGGTCGGCGTTCAGCAGGGCGAGCGGTTCGGCCCAGGGACGGTACGGCCCCCAGTCATCTTCCAGGTCTACCGAGACCAGGCCCTGACCTCCGGTCGGCCGCGAGTTCAGCCGGGCGCTCAGCAGTGCGAGGGGCAGCAGGCCTTCGGACAGGCCGGGCATCCCGGCGCCTTCCAGGTGCGCGGCCGCCGCCCGGTACGCCGCCTCCGTCTCCGCGACCGTGGCCCGCCCGGACGCGGCGTCCCGCAGCGCGGCGTACCACCGCGTGAACACGCCGACCAGCGGCAGTTCGTGGCGTTCGGCCAGCCGGTCGGCGGCGGCGGCGTGGCCGTCCGCCGACGTGAAGTCGCCGAGCGCGCTGCGCGCCTGCAGCCTGACGAGGTGGCCGAGGACCTCGAAGGTCACCATGCCGTGCCGGGCCGACAGGTCGACGAGTTCGGCGCCGATCGCGTCGCGGCGGGCGGCGAGCCCGGCCCGCGTGCACGACTGCATGTACGCGCCGTTGAGCGCGAACGCCAGCACCGCCGGGTCGTCCAGGTCGCGGGCCATCGCCTCCGCCTCGGCGGCGGCCTCCGGCCCCCGCGGCGACCGGGTGCCGCGCATCTCCAGCGCGATCGTGGCGAGCAGCCGCGCCCGCGTCGCGTCGTGCGCGGGCCCGGGCGGCAGCCGGGGCAGGACGCGCTCGGCCGCCGCGACGATCTGCCGCGCGGCCTCCGGGTCGTCGCTGCGCGTCCAGTTCGCCGGGACGTCGTAGGCGCCGATCACCCGGGCGGTCAGCTCGGGGTCGCCGAACTCCTCCGCCGCGGCGACGGCCGCCAGCCGGTGCCCCCGGGCGGCCTCCAGCCCGCCGCCCCCGCGCACCGCCAGGTCGCGGAGCAGGCCGACCGTCGACTCCAGCCGCGTGCGCGCCCCCGTCGCGACCGTGCGGTCGTAGTCGGCCGCGGCGCGCGTCCACAGCCGCGCCGCCGCCGACTCCGGCTCGGCGGGACGGTCCAGGCCCGGGGCCTGCGCGAGCACGTCCGCCTCCATGCGCCGCAGCTCCGGACCGGGGTCGAGACCGAGCTGCCCGGCCAGGATGTCGCGGGCCCGGCGCAGCACCGCGAGCGCGTCCGCCTGCCGGCCCGTCCGGTACAGGGCGAGCGCCAGCAGCCGCCAGCCCGACTCGCGCCATGGATGCTCGCTGACGTGCGCGTCCAGGTCGGGGACGGTCTCGGCGGCCAGCCCGGCGTCGAGCCGCGCCTGCGCCCGCCGCTCCACCGCGTGCAGCCGCAGCTCGGCCAGCCGGGACCGCTCCGCCCGGGCCCAGGGCTCGTCGGCGAAGTCGGCGTAGGCGGGGCCGCGCCACCAGCCCAGCGCCTCGTCCAGCCGGGCCTGCGCCCGGTCGGGCGGCAGGTCGGCGGCGTCGGACACGGCCTCCTCGAACCGCCAGGCGTCCACCTGCCCGGGCCCGGCGCGCAGCGCGTACCCGGGGCCCTCGGTGACCAGCAGCCGGGACGGCGTCCGCGGCGGACGGCCGGGCTCCAGCGCCCGGCGCAGCGCCGCCACGAACGTCCGGACCGCGCCGACCGCCCCCTCCGGCGGGACGTCCCACAGATCCTCGACGAGCAGCCCGACCGGGACGACGCGCCGCCGGGCCACGATCAGCCTGGCCAGGACCGCCCGGTGCCGCGGCCCCTTCAACGCGATCGGCTCGCCCGCGGCGTCCCAGGCCGTCACGGGCCCCAGCACCCCGAACACGACCCCCACTGGCATGCCCCTCCCCGGTGACTCCCTGCGACCTCACGCTAGCGCGCTGACCGGATGCTCATTCGCGGACGGCAATCTGTGGATAACCGATCGACGAGAGAGAAGGACCCCTTCATGACCACGACCATCAGCGGTTTCGACTACCAGCGCGTGCCCGTCGCCGACGGCGTGTCCCTGAACGTGGCCGTCGGCGGCTCGGGCAGCCCGATCGTGCTGCTGCACGGCTTCCCGCAGACGCACCTGATGTGGCGGCACGTCGCCGCCGACCTCGCCGCCGACCACACCGTGATCGTCCCTGACCTGCGCGGATACGGTGCGAGCGACAAGCCGGCGGAGGACGGCCCGGACACCTACTCCAAGCGCACCATGGCCGCCGACATCGTCGCGCTGGCGCGCGCGCTCGGGCATGAGCGGTTCGCGCTGGCCGGACACGACCGCGGCGCCCTGGTCGCCTTCCGCGCCGGCCTGGACCACCCGGACACGATCACGCATCTGGCCTCCCTGGACGTGTTGCCCACGCTGGAGATGTGGGACGCCATGCACGGGGTGAGCGCCGCCGTCGGCTTCCACCTCTTCCTGATGGCGCAGCCGCCCGGCCTGCCCGAGCAGATGATCGCCGCGACCGCCGACGC
Source organism: Actinomadura sp. NPDC048394 (assembly GCF_040651755.1). Taxonomy (NCBI): domain Bacteria; kingdom Bacillati; phylum Actinomycetota; class Actinomycetes; order Streptosporangiales; family Thermomonosporaceae; genus Actinomadura; species Actinomadura sp. NPDC048394. The sequence goes on from NZ_JBEZJL010000007.1 coordinate 27,702, forward strand.
GTTCTTCGGCCACTTCCTCGACGTCTGGGGTGCGGACCCGGAGGCGATCCCCGCCGACGTCCGCGCCGCCTACCTGGACGCCTGCCGCGCCGCCGTCCCGTCGATCGTCGCGGACTACCGCGCGTCCGCCGGCATCGACATCGAGCACGATCAGGCCGACCGCGACGCCGGTAACCAGCTGCGGATGCCGGTGACGGTCCTGCAGCAGGACTGGGGCGCCGCGCTCGGCTTCGACGCGCGCGCGCTGTGGTCGGCGTGGGCGCCGGACCTGGTGCACGGGACGGTCGACTACGGCCACTTCATGGCCGAGCAGGCGCCCGCCGAGATCGCCAAGACCCTGCGCGAGCTCATGGACCGCTGAGCGCTGGCAAGGGAACGGTTCAGCGTTCTTGCTGGGGGGTCCTCCCCCCAGCTGGGCGCTGAGGGTTAGGAGGAGAGCCAGGCGAGGATCCGGCGGTTGACGTCGGCGGGGCGGTCGAGCTGGAGGAAGTGCCCGCCGCCGGGGACGAGCTCGGCCTGCGAGCCGGCGGGGAGCCCGGCCAGGACGCCGCTGAGATCGTCCCCGGGGACGACGATGTCGGGCCCCAGGCAGCCGTCCTCGGCGCCGTGCAGGTACAGGACGGGGCGTACGCCGACCGAGGTGGCCGCCTTCTGCTCGGCCGCATAACGCTCGATGTGGCGCGAGGTGTCCAGCATGGCGCGGTAGTAGCCGAGCGCGGCGGAGAGGTTGTCCGGCGTGCGGAGGCAGTCCATGACGTGGTCGACGTCCTCGGCGGCGTAGCCGGCGTCCTTGGGGGACCAGTCGCGCCACAGGCCCTCGATGAAGGCGCGGTTCACGGCGGCCTCCGCCAGGGGCGTCTGGAACACGAAGATGTAGAACGAGCGCTTGAGCTGCTCGTAGTCGAAGAAGGCCGTCGCCATCACCGAGATGGGCGGGACGGACATGGCGACGGCCTTGCGCCAGCGGTCGGGGGCCGCGGCGGCGGCGCCGTAGGTGGCGAAGGCGCCCCAGTCGTGCCCGATGACGACGGCGTCGGAGCCGCCGCCGAACGCGTCGTGCAGGGCGTTGGCGTCGGCGGCGAGGGCGCCGCCCTGGTAGGCACCGTCCTCGGGGACGGAGGTGGGCGCGTACCCGCGCATGAAGGGGGCGACCGCCCGGTAGCCGGCGGCGGCGAGCTCGGGGAGCAGGTGCCGCCAGGTGTGCGCCGAGTCGGGGAAGCCGTGCAGGCACAGCGCGAGCGGGCCGTCCTCCGGCCCCGCCGCGAGGTAGCCGAATTCCAGGCCGTTCGCCTTGACCGAACCGGTCGTGATGTCGCCCATGCGGTGTTCGCCTCCTTGATCCCGGGGCGACGCTACCCCGGGCCGGTGTCCGGCGGCTCGGCGGGGGTGCCGGTCATGTGACGGCATCGCTACGGATACATGTGTCTGAATACGTATTTACATCGGATTTCGTCGTCGCTTAGCATCGAGACAACTGGATCGCTCGCATCTGCGTGCGTCCTCGGGTCGTAGCAAGGGAAGCGTGATGACGGAGCCGGACGTGACCAGCCAGCAGAACGAACCGATGCAGAGGGCGGCCCGCGACCACCTGTGGATGCACTTCGCGCGGCACTCGGCGTCCCAGGACGGCGGCGAGATCCCGGTGATCGTGCGGGGCGAGGGCCCCTACGTCTACGACGCCGCGGGCCGGCGGTACCTCGACGGGCTGTCCGGCCTGTTCACCGTCCAGGCGGGGCACGGGCGCGAGGAGCTGGCGCAGGCCGCCGCCAAGCAGGCCGCCGAGCTGGCCTACTTCCCGATCTGGTCCTACGCGCACCCTAAGGCGGTCGAGCTGGCCGAGCGGCTCGCCGGGCTCGCGCCCGACGGCCTGGACCGGGTGTTCTTCACCACCGGCGGCGGCGACGCCGTCGAGAGCGCATGGAAGCTCGCCAAGCAGTACTTCAAGCTGACCGGCAAGCCCACCAAGCACAAGGTGATCAGCCGCGCGGTCGCCTACCACGGCACCCCGCACGGCGCGCTGTCGCTGACCGGCCTTCCCGGGCTGAAGGCGCCGTTCGAGCCGCTGGTGCCGAGCGCGTTCCGGGTGCCGAACACCAACATCTACCGGGCGGCCGAGCACGGCGACGACCCGGAGGCGTTCGGCCGGTGGGCCGCAGACCGGATCGAGGAGGCCATCGAGTTCGAGGGCGCCGACACGGTCGCGGCGGTGTTCCTGGAGCCGGTGCAGAACGCGGGCGGCTGCTTCCCGCCGCCGCCCGGCTACTTCCAGCGCGTCCGGGAGATCTGCGACCGCCACGACGTGCTGCTGGTGTCGGACGAGGTGATCTGCGCGTTCGGCCGGCTCGGCACGATGTTCGGCGCACAGCGGTTCGGCTACACGCCCGACATCATCACCTTCGCCAAGGGCGTGACGTCGGGGTACTCGCCGCTCGGCGGGATGCTCGTCGCGGACCGGCTGTTCGAGCCGTTCAAGCACGGTACGACGATGTTCGCGCACGGCTACACCTTCGGCGGGCACCCGGTGTCGGCGGCGGTGGCGCTGGCGAACCTCGACCTGTTCGAGCGCGAGGACCTGCTCGGGCACGTCATGCGCAACCGGGACGCGTTCCGCGCGACGCTGGAGCGGCTGCGGGACCTGCCGATCGTCGGGGACGTCCGCGGCGACGGCTACTTCTACGGCATCGAGCTGGTGAAGGACCGGGACACCCGGGAGACCTTCGACGACGACGAGTCGGAGCGGCTGCTGCGCGGGTTCCTCGACAAGGCGCTGTACGAGGCGGGGCTGTACTGCCGCGCCGACGACCGCGGCGACCCGGTCGTGCAGCTTGCGCCGCCGCTGACCTGCGACCAGTCGCACTTCGACGAGATCGAGCAGATCCTGCGCTCGGTGCTGACGGAGGCGTGGGCTCGGCTGTGATCCTTCCGGGCGCGCCCCGGGCCCGGCGCGGGGCGGGGCGCGCCCGGAGGCGGGACGATCCACCGCGAACGTGCGGAACCGCCCCGGACCGCCGGAGTTGGGGCTACGCTCGGGGGCACGTGTGATGCGGGTCACCGCGCTGTCCGGTGTCGGTCATGCACTTTACTTTGAGACAGTGCATGTAAACCGAATCACGTTCGGACGAGGTGATAGCACGTGCTCGAGGTCGCTGACATCAACCTGACGGACTGGGAGTTCTGGCGCCGCCCGCACGACCAGCGGCACGAGGCGTTCAAGGCCCTGCGGTGGCATCCCGAACTCGTCAGGTTCGAGGAGCCCGACATCATCATCGCGCCGCAGGGGCCGGGCTACTACGCGCTCACCCGGCACGCCGACGTCGTCGAGGCGTCCCGCCGCCCGCAGGACTTCTGCTCCGGGCGCGGCGCGATCAGCATCCCGGACATGCCGGGCGACATGCACGAGTACTTCGGCTCGATGATCAGCATGGACGACCCCCGGCACGCGAAGATCCGCCGGATCGTGTCCCGGGCGTTCTCGCCGCGGATGATCCAGCGGTTCGAGGACCGCGTCGAGGCCGTGGCCGCCGAAATCGTCGGGAACGTCGCCGCGGGCGGCGGCACCGGCGACTTCGTCGCGGACGTGGCCGCCCGGCTCCCCCTGAAGATCATCTGCGACATGATGGGCATCGCCGAGGACCAGTACCAGACCGTCCTCGACGCGACCAACGTCATCCTCGCCGGCAACGACGCCGAGTTCGTCCCGTCCGGCGACCCCGAGCAGCTCGCCCTCGCGCTGCTGAACGCGGGCGAGACGCTGCGCGGCCTGGTCGAGGAGCTCGGCCGGCGGCGCCGCGAGGACCCCACCGACGACCTGACGTCCGCGCTGGTCAACGCCAACATCGACGGCGAGTCCCTGACCGACCAGGAGCTGGGCTCGTTCTTCATCCTGCTCGTCGTGGCGGGCAACGAGACGACCCGCAACGCGATCGCGCACGGCCTGGACCTGTTCACCCGCAACCCCGACCAGCGCGCCCTGCTCGTCGAGGACTTCGAGGGCCGCATCGCCGGCGCCGTCGAGGAGATCGTCCGGTACGTCTCGCCGGTCATCTGGATGCGCCGCACCGCGACCCGCGACACCACGCTGAACGACCACGAGATCAAGGAGGGCGACAAGCTCGTCCTCTACTACTGGTCGGCGAACCGGGACGAGTCGGTCTTCACCGACCCGGCGACGTTCGACATCCTGCGCGACCCCAACCCGCACGTCGGGTTCGGCGGGCCCGGCCCGCACTTCTGCCTGGGCGCGCACCTGGCGCGGCGGGAGATCACCGTGATGTTCCGCGAGCTGCTGGCGAAGGTCCCCGCGATCAAGGCGGGCGAGCCGGACCGGCTGGAGTCCAACTTCATCAACGGGATCAAGCGCCTGCCGTACACGATCTGACCCGGCCCCGGCGGGCCCGCCGGGCGCTTCGGCGGCTTTGTCCGGAACGCGGCAACCGGCGGTCGACGGCTCGGTGAACGTTGCGTGGCGGGCCGCCGGGACGGCGCGCAGGGCGGTTAACGTGCGGAGAGGCCCAGTTCCGCACGTTCCGGGAGCGCCCGTGCCCGAGACCGACCCGACCGCCGAGCCGCGCGTGGCCCGGGAACGGGGCGACCGGCTCGCCGCCGACAACGCGGCCGTCCGGCTGCGGCTCGCCGAGCTGGAACGCGAGCAGGCCGACCGGGACGACCAGATCGGGCGGCTGATCGGCGCGCTGAACGAGGCGGCCCGGCGGATCGGCGACCTCGACCGCCGCCGGGCCGTGGCCGAGCACCGCGCCGAGCTGGCCGCGTGGGAGCACGAGACGCTGCGGCTGCGGCGCTGGTCGCGGCTCGGGCCCGCGCTGGCCGCGCTGCGCCGCCGCCCGCTGGCGCCCCGCTCGTACCGGCGCGTCCGGGAGGCGCTGCGCAGCGTCCCCCTGCCGCCCGAGCCTCCCGCCGAGCCCGCGCGGACGCGCCGTCCGGACGTCCTCGTCGCCGAGACCGAGCCGATTGAGGTCACGTCGGCGGCGGCGCCGGACGGCCCGGTGAACCGGCCCGGCCTCGTCGCGGCCGTCGTCCTCGGACCCGTCCTGGAGACGAACCTCCGCTACGAGTGGACGCAGGTCGCCGCGTCCGGCGGCTGGCGGGAGACGTTCGAGGAGCGGCCACCGGACCTGCTGCTCGTGGAGTCGGTCCGGACGGCCCTGCCCGTCGCGGAGATGGCGGCGTGGTGCCGGGAGCACGGCGTCCCGACCGCCTACTGGGACACCGGCGCCGGCCTCGACGACGCCGCCGCGCACTTCGACCACGTCTTCACCGTCGACGCCGCGGCGGTGCCGGAACACCGGGAGAGCCTCGGCCACGACCGCGTCCACCACCTGCCGTTCGCCGCGCAGCCCCGCCTGCACAACCCGACGCGCGTCCAGGACCACGGCCGCTACCCCCTGCTCTACGAGGGGGAGTACGACCAGGCCGCCGAACCGCTCATCGCGCCCGCGCCACGGCTCGGCGCCCACTTCTTCGCCACCGGGTTCCCGCGCCTGTACCGGCAGCGGGTCGCGCCACCGCGCCCGTACGAGGAGGCCGTCGCGATCCGCAAGCGGTTCCGCGTGCTGATCGCGCCCGGGCCGCGCCTGGCGTACGAGGCGGCGGCGGCCGGCGTGCCCGTCGTCCACCACCGTGCGGACGCGAGCCCGGCGTTCGGCCCGGCGGTGCAGGACGACACCAAGGCGGCGCAGCGCAGCCTGCGCGCGCTCCTGCGGTCCCCGGAACTGCGCGACCGGCAGGCGCATCTGGCGTTGCGCCGGGTGCACGCCGAGCACACCTACCGGCACCGGGTCGACTCCCTTCTGGAACACCTCGGAACCGGGCCCGCGCCCGCGGCGCCGCCGGGGGTGTCGCTGGTCCTGTCCACATGCCGGGCCGAGCAGATCGCCTCGTCGCTGGAGCAGATCGCGGCGCAGGTATGGCGACCCCTGCAGCTCGTGCTGGTGCTGCACCGCCTCGACCTCCATCCCCGGGACGTCGAGAAGCAGGCGATCGCCGCGGGGATCGACGACATCGTCGTCCGCAGCGCCGACGCGTCGATGTCCCTGGGGGAGTGCCTCAACCTCGGCATAGAGGCCGCCGATGGCGCCTACATCGGCAAGGTCGACGACGACGAACTGTACGGGCCGCACTACGTGTCCGACCTGCTTCCCGCGTTCTCCTACACGGACGCCGGTGTCGTCGGGAAGCTCGCCCACTACGCCCTATTGGAATCCATGAACGCGACCGTGCTGCGCTACCCCGAGCACGAGCACCGCTATGTGGACGTCGTGCGCGGCGGGGCGCTGCTCGGGGACGGCGACCTGATGCGCACGTACCGGTTCGCCGACCGCGGATGCGGCGAGGACACCGACCTCTTCCGGCGGCTGCGCGCGGACGGCGTCCGGGTGTACGCGGCCGACAGGTTCTCGTTCGTCACCATCCGGCACGCGGACGCCACCCGCCACACCTGGCGGCCCAGCGACCTGGAACTCCTCGACTCCGGCCGGCTGGCGCTCTACGGCCTGCCCAAGGAGCACATCCTTTTCTGACCCGCCCTACCAGGGCACCGGGCCGTCCTCCGCGACGAACGCGCCGTTCGCGGCGCCGCCCATCGCCGCCGCGGCGATGACGGCCGCGCCCTGGGCCGGCGTGCGGGGACCGGTGTGCCCGTTCAGGTCCGTGGCGCAGTACCCGGGCGCCGCCGCGACCACGGTGACCGTGGTGTCGGCCAGTTCCTTGGCGTAGGCGACCGTGACCGCGTTCAGCGCCGACTTGGACGCGTTGTAGGGGAGCAGGTTGACGCGGTGCACGGGCGCCGACGGGTCGCTGTGCAGCGTCAGCGAGCCGAGTTCGCTGGAGACGTTGACGATGCGGCCGGCGGGGGAGCGGCGCAGCAGCGGGAGCATCGCGTTGGTGACGGCGACGAAGCCGAACACGTTCGTCTCGAACGTCTCCCGGACCTGCGCGACCGCCGTCCGGCTCGGCGGGGTGGAACGGCCGAGGTCGGAGGCGTCCGTCGAGGTGATCCCGGCGTTGTTGACGAGGATGTCCAGCCGCCCGTGCTCGGCGCCGATCAGCTCGGCCGCGGCCGTGACGGCGGCCTCGTCGGTGACGTCGATCCGGACGAACCGCGCGTCGATGCCCTCGCCGGCCAGTTCGGCCGCGGCCTTCTCCCCGAGTTCCTCGGAACGCGCGCCGATCAGCACCGTCCTGCCGCCGGAGCCGAGGATGCGCGCCGTCTCGAAGCCGATTCCCTTGTTGGCGCCCGTGATGAGCGCGATCTGTGCAGTGGTCATGCCCTCAGCCTGTGGCCGCCGGGCGCGCGCGAGGAGAGACCGCCGGAAGCTGGGATCGGCGATACCACCCTCCACGTGGCGGCCCCACGGCGGCATCGGTCATCCTGGGACGTATGGACAGGCAGGAGTTGGCCGCGTTCCTACGCTCGCGACGAGACCGCGTACGGCCCGAGGACGTCGGGCTGAAGGCGGGGACGCGGCGGCGGACGCCGGGCCTGCGCCGCGAGGAGGTCGCCCAACTGGCCGGCATGTCGGTGGACTACTACATCCGGCTGGAACAGGGACGCGGCCCACGGCCGTCCAGGCAGATCCTTGCCGCGCTGGCGCGCGCGCTGAGGCTCACCGACGACGAGCGCGGCCACCTCTACCACCTGGCGGGCGAGGCGCCGGAACCTCCGGCCGGACCGTCCCGGGATGTCCCGCCCGGCATCCTGCACCTGCTGGAACGGCTCGACGACACGCCCGCCTACGTGCTGAACGCCCGCCACGACATCCTCGCCTGGAACCCGCTGGCCGCCGCACTGATGACCGACTTCGCCGCGCTGCCGCCGAAGGACCGCAACGTGATCCGGTGGCTGTTCACCGGCCCGGTCGCCGACCGGTACGACACCGACGAGTACGTGGCGGAGCTGGCCGGCGACTCGGTCGCGGACCTGCGCGCCGCCGCCGGCCGCTACCCGGGCGACCCCGGCATCGCCGAGCTGGTGGCCGAGGTGTCCGCGCGCAGCCCGCTGTTCGCCCGCCTGTGGGACTCGGGCGAGGTCGGCATCCGGCGCAGCAGCCGCAAACGCATGGTCCACCCGGTCGTCGGGCCGCTGGAACTGCACTGCGACGTCCTGTACGTGCCGGAACGCGACCAGCGCGTCGTCCTCTACACCACCACGCCCGGCACGCCGTCGCACGAGGCCCTCAAGGCGCTGCGCGAGACAAGGCAGGACGCACTCGCTGCACACTAGCCGCCGCACCCTGCACCGGCGCGCGCTGGGCTCGGCCCCGGCGCGCGAGCGGGGGTCACCAGGGGACGGGCTGTCCCGGCTCCTCCGCGCCGCCCTGGAAGGCGCCGTTCGGGCCGTCCTCGTCCAGCGTCGCGAGCAGCACGACCTCCGTCGCGCCCTGCACCGGCGTGCGGAACCCGCTGTTGCCGTTCAGGTCGGTGGCGCAGTAGCCGGGGTTGGCGAGGTTCACCTTGATCGCGGTGTCCGCCAGCTCCTTGGCGTAGGCGATCGTGACGGCGTTCAGCGCCGTCTTCGACGAGTTGTACGCCAGCAGGTTGAACGGGAAGAACGGGCTGGACGGGTCGGTCAGCAGCGTCAGCGAGCCGAGTTCGCTGGAGACGTTGACGATGCGGCCGGCGGGGGAGCGGCGCAGCAGCGGGAGCATCGCGTTGGTGACGGCGACGACGCCGAACACGTTGGTCTCGTAGGTCTCGCGCAGGCCGTCGAGCGAGGTCTCGCTCGGCGGGCCGTACGCGGAGGCCGGCGAGATGCCGGCGTTGTTCACCAGGACGTCGAGCCGCCCGTGCTCCTCGTCGATCCCCTTCGCGGCGGCTTCGACGCTCGCCGCGTCGGTGACGTCGATCCGGACGAAGCGGGCGTCGATGCCCTCGCCGGCCAGGACGGCCGCGGCCTTCTCGCCGAGTTCGGGATTGCGGGCACCGACCAGGACGGTCATGCCCTTCCCGCCGAGGAGGCGGGCGGTCTCCAGGCCGATTCCCTTGTTGGCGCCGGTGATGAGCGCGATCTGTGCAGTGGTCATGCCCTCAGCCTGTTGTCGCTGGGCGCGCGCGAGGAGAGACCGCCCGAAGCTGGGATCGGTGATACCACCCAGGGGACGGCCGTATGGTCGTCCCGTCCGCCATGCTGGGAGGCATGAACAGGCAGGAGACGGCCGCGTTCCTGCGTTCCCGCCGCGCGCGCGTGCAGCCCGCGGACGTCGGACTGCAGGCCGGGACGCGCCGGAGGACGCCGGGCCTGCGCCGGGAAGAGGTCGCCCGCCTAGCCGGTATGTCGGTGGACTACTACATCCGGCTGGAACAGGGACGCGGCCCGAGGCCGTCCAGGCAGATCCTCTCGGCGCTGGCGCGCGCGCTGAGGCTCTCCGATGACGAGCGCAGCCACCTGTTCAACCTCGCCGGTGAACAGCTCGGCCCGCCGCCGGGACCTCCTCAGGAAGTGCCCGCCGGCATCCTGCATCTGCTGGAACGGCTCGACGACACCCCCGCCTACGTCCTGGACGCCAAATACGACGTCCTCGCTTGGAACGACATGGCGGCGGCGCTCATTGTCGACTTCTCGAAAATCCCGCCAGGCGAACGCAACCTCGTGCGGGCCTTCTTCCTCTACCCCGCCGCCTGCCCCATCGAGGACGAGGACGAATACGGGAAATTCGCTCAGCAGAGCGTCGCCGATCTGAGGGCGGCGTCCGGGCGCTATCCGCACGACCCCGGAATCAAGGCGCTCGTCGGCGAGCTGAAGGACAAGAGCGAACCGTTCCGCCGGCTATGGGACCGGCACCAGATCGAGGTGCGGCGCGGCAGCACGAAACGCATGCGGCACCCGGTCGTGGGCGACCTCGAAGTGTTCTGCGACGTCCTCGTCGTCCCGGATCGGGACCAGAAGGTCGTCCTCTACACCGCCGCGCCCGGCACCCCGTCGCACGAGGCGCTGAAACTGCTCCGCGTCATCGGCACCCAGGACCTCACTCCCCGCTGACGCCGACGCCGACGCCGACGCCGACGCCGACGTTGACGCCGACGTTGACGCCGACGTCCCGTGCGGCGAGCCGTCGTCATGAGGCCACTCACAACGACGGCTCGCCGCACGTCAGCGCGTCCGGCTAGCGGAGCTCGCGCTTGAGGATCTTGCCAGTGGCGGTCATCGGGAGCTTGTCGCGGAACTCCACGATCCGGGGGTACTTGTAGTTGGCGAACTGCTCCTTGCCCCAGGCGATCAGCTCGTCCTCGGTGACCGTGGCGCCCGGCTTGCGGATGATGTACGCCTTGACCTCCTCGCCGTGGCTCGGGTGCGGGACGCCCACCACGGCGGCCAGCGAGACGTCCGGATGGGTCATGAGGACCTCCTCCAGCTCCCGCGGGTACACGTTGTAACCGCCCCGGATGATCATGTCCTTGGAGCGGTCGATGATGTAGTAGTAGCCGTCCTCGTCGCGGCGGGCCACGTCGCCGGTGCGGAACCAGCCGTCCTTGATCGCCTCGGCGGTCGCCTCGGGCCGGTTGTAGTAGCCCTTCATGATGTTGTGGCCGCGCACGGCGATCTCGCCGGGGCCCTCGCCCTCGACGTCCTTCCACTCGTCGTTGACGAGCTTCATCTCCACGCCCCAGACCGGTAGCCCGATCGAGCCCGGCTTGGTCGGCCGGTCGGGCCGGTTGAACGAGCAGACCGGCGACGTCTCCGACAGCCCGTAGCCCTCCAGCACGTTCATGCCGAACTTGTCCCGGACGCCCTTGATGACCTCCATCGGCAGCGCCGCGCCGCCGGACACCGCGACCCGCAGGTTCTCCCGGATCGCCGCGACGTCCTCGGCGGAGGTGTCGTCGCTCAGCAGCGCCCAGTACATGGTCGGGACGCCGGCGAAGATGGTCACCTTCTCCTTCACCATCAGCTCGACCGCCTCCTTGGCGTCGAACCGCGGCTGCATGACGAGCGTCCCGCGCCGGTAGAACCCGACGTTCATCACGCACGTCTGCCCGAAGATGTGGAACAGCGGCAGCGTCACCAGCGACGTGTCGTGCGGCGTCCGCGCGAACAGCGTGTCGTCCACCATCGCGTTCATCAGCAGGTTGCCGTGCGTGAGCTCGGCGCCCTTCGGCTGCCCGGTCGTCCCGCTGGTGTAGATGATCACCGCGGTGTCGGTGCCCTCGGTCCGCTCGCTGTCGAAGGTGTCGGGCTGCCCGGCGAGCGCCGCCCAGAACAGCTCGGCGCCCTCGATCGGCGACTCGGCCGCGGCGGGGTTCGCGGGCAGCAGGAAGAAGTGCTCGCAGCCCTCGGCCTGCTGGAACCCGGCGTGCCCGGTCTCGCCGAGCGGCAGCTGCGGCGTCCCCTCGAAGCAGAAGAACGCCTTCGCGTCGGAGTCGCTCAGGTGGTAGCCGATCTCGCGCGGCTTGAGAAGCACGTTCAGCGGGACGACCACCGCGCCGGCCTTGAGCGCCCCGAAGTACACCATCGGGAAGTACGGCAGGTTCGGGCTGGACAGCGCCACCTTGTCGCCGGGGCGGACGCCGCGCGACCGCAGCAGGTTCGCGACCTGGTTCGCGACCGCGTCGACGAAGGAGTAGGAGAGCCGCAGGTCGCCGAAGACCACGGCGTCGCGGTCGGGCGTCTCCCTGGCGGCGTCCTCCAGCAGCACGGACAGGTTGAGCATGGCACTCCTCGCGCGGAACGGTGACCGGCCGGTTGGTTACCGAGGAGTCTATGACCAGGTGGCCAGGTGGGACGCGGGGTCCCACCCGGCCGCCTGGGGGCGGGCGCCTGGAGCGGGGCGGCCCGCCGGGGGGTGGTCGGTCACGGCCGTCCGGCCGCCGCGGAGATCAGCCGAAGTCCACGTCCGAGCACTGGTAGAAGGCGTTGCCGGTGTCGGCGATGTCCCACACCGCGAGGATCATGTGCCGGCCGTGCTTGGCGGGGAGCGAGCCGCTGTGGCTGACGTCGTACGGCGGCCGCTGACCGCCGTAGTTCACCTGCAGGAACGGCGTCAGGTCGAGCTGCGCGCGGGTGAGCGGCTGGGCGGGGTTCCAGCCGTCCTTGGTGATGAAGTAGCGGAACGAGGTGGTGGCGTGCGCGGCGGTGAGATGCCAGGTGAAGGTGTACGGCCCGCTCGACACCTTCGTCGCGGGCCAGGTGCCGCCGCGCGGGTCGTCGAGCGGGGCCCAGCGGCTGTCGCCGGCCGCGCAGATCGTCCCGTCCGCGGGGCCGGACTGCGGGAAGCCCTTGGGGCCTTCCGTGCTCTGCGGCTCCCACTGGATGGGGCCGCAGTTCTGCACCGCGCCCTGCTTGCACAGGAGCGCCCGGCTGGGCGGGTTGCTGGTGTAGCCGTGGGCGAGGGCGGGAGCCGCGGTGAGGAGCGAGGCGCCGGCGCCCACGGCGGCGGCGACGGCGAGGGTCCTCTTGCGGGGCATGCCGGGCCTGCCGGGCATGCGGAATCGGCGGGGCATACGCGATCCTCCTTGGCGGGGGGTGGGTCGGAGTCGGCAGCCGCTCACGAGGCGGGCGGGTGGGAGCGCCCGTCCGCTTCTAATAGGAAACTTTCCTTTTGAATAAGAGCATCGACGATCCGGCCCCGCGCGTCAACCCCCTCCCGCGCCGCGCGCCGGGCCGCCCGCACGCCCCTTAAGCACCGCGTGAAGGCTTGCGGTTGCGCTACTCTTGATGTATGTCGGCCAGGCTGCTCCTTCAACGACCACGTTGACGCATAGACGTCGACGTGGTGGCCCCTCCTTCGCGAGGGGTCGTTTCATGTGACGGACGGCCCGTTGGCCCTGTGAACCCCAGATGGAGACCGGAGCGGAAGCGTGAGCAGCGACGAGCAGTACGACCCACGGGCGGTTCAGGACAAGTGGCAGGCCCGCTGGGCGGAGCTCGACCCCTTCACGGCCGAGGACAAGGACGACGGCCGCGAGCGGCGCTACGCGCTGGACATGTTCCCCTACCCCAGCGGTGACCTGCACATGGGCCACGCCGAGGCGTTCGCCATCGGCGACGTCGTCGCCCGCTACTGGTTCCAGCGCGGCCACAACGTCCTGCACCCCATCGGCTGGGACTCCTTCGGCCTGCCCGCCGAGAACGCCGCGATCAAGCGCGACTCGCACCCCGCCGAGTGGACCTACGCCAACATCGAGACGCAGGCCGCCTCGTTCCGCCGCTACGCCCCGTCCTTCGACTGGACGCGCCGCCTGCACACCTCCGACCCCGAGTACTACAAGTGGACGCAGTGGCTGTTCCTGCGCTTCTACGAGCGGGGCCTGGCCTACCGCAAGGGCGGCCACGTCAACTGGTGCCCGAAGGACCAGACCGTCCTGGCGAACGAGCAGGTCGTCGGCGGGCACTGCGAGCGGTGCGGCGCGCTGGTCGAGAAGCGCGTGCTGACCCAGTGGTACTTCAAGATCACCGACTACGCGGACCGGCTGCTGGACGACATGGCGCAGCTGGAGGGCAAGTGGCCCGAGCGCGTCCTGCTGATGCAGCGCAACTGGATCGGCCGCTCCACCGGCGCCGACGTCGACTTCGTGATCGAGGGCCGGGACGAGCCCGTCACCGTCTACACCACCCGTCCCGACACCCTGTTCGGCGCCACGTTCATGGTCGTCGCCGCCGACGCCGCGCTGGCCGAGGAGATCTGCCACCCCGACCAGCGCGCCGCGTTCGAGGCCTACCGCGAGGAGGTCTCCCGGGAGAGCGAGATCGAGCGGCTGTCCACCGAGCGCGAGAAGACCGGCGTGTTCCTGGGCCGCTACGCGGTCAACCCGGTCAACGGCGAGCGGCTGCCGGTCTGGGCGTCGGACTACGTGCTGGCCGAGTACGGGCACGGCGCGATCATGGCGGTGCCCGCGCACGACCAGCGCGACCTGGACTTCGCGCTGAAGTTCGGCCTGCCCGTCCGCGTCGTGGTGGAGACCGGCCTGCCCGACCCCGCCGAGACCGGCATCGCCACCCCCGGCGACGGCCGGCTGGTCAACTCCGGCCCGATCGACGGGATGGGCAAGTCCGACGGCATCGCCCGCATCATCGAGGTGCTGGACGAGCGCGGAACCGGACGCGCCTCCGTCAACTTCCGGCTGCGCGACTGGCTGGTGTCCCGGCAGCGGTTCTGGGGCTGCCCGATCCCGATCGTGCACTGCGAGGCGTGCGGCGAGGTCCCCGTCCCCGACGACCAGCTGCCCGTCCGGCTGCCGGAGAACCTGCGCGGCGCCGACCTGGCGCCCAAGGGCACCTCGCCGCTGGCCGCCGCGTCCGACTGGGTCAACGTGGACTGCCCGAAGTGCGGCGGCGCCGCTCGGCGCGACACCGACACCATGGACACCTTCGTCGACTCGTCCTGGTACTACTTCCGGTACTGCTCGCCGGGGTACGAGGACGGCCCGTTCGACGTCGAGCAGGTCCGCCGGTGGATGCCGGTCGACCAGTACACCGGCGGCGTCGAGCACGCCATCCTGCACCTGCTGTACAGCCGGTTCTTCACCAAGGTCCTGTACGACATGGGCATGGTCGACTTCACCGAGCCGTTCACCCGGCTGCTGAACCAGGGCCAGGTGATCCTGAACGGCAGCGGGATGTCGAAGTCGACCGGCAACCTGGTCGACCTGGGCGACCAGATCGGCGAGTTCGGCGTGGACGTGGTCCGGCTGGCGATGCTGTTCTCCGGCCCGCCGGAGGACGACATCGACTGGGCCGACGTGTCGCCGCACGGCATGTCGAAGTTCCTGACCCGGGTGCACCGCATCGCGTCCGAGGTGTCCTCCGCGCCCGGCGCCGACCCGGCGTCCGGCGACACCGAGCTGCGCCGCGCCACCGCCCGCACCGTCGACGAGGCCACGAAGATGGTCGAGACGCAGCGGTTCAACGTGGCGATCGCGCGGATCATGGAGCTGGTCACCGCGACCCGCCGGGCGATCGACTCCGGGCCCGGCGCCGCCGACCCGGCCGTCCGCGAGGCCGCCGAGGCGATCGCGGTGCTGCTGTCGCTGTTCGCGCCCTACACCGCCGACGAGGCGTGGGAGCTGCTGGGACGCACCGCGCCGGTGATCCGCGCGGGCTGGCCGCAGGCCGACCCGGCGCTGCTGGTGGAGGAGTCGGTGACGTGCGTGGTGCAGGTCGCCGGCAAGGTCCGTGACCGGCTGGAGGTGCCGCCCGGCATCGCCGCCGAGGAGCTGGAGCGGCTGGCGCTGGCCTCCGGCAAGGTCCAGGACGCGCTGGGCGGCGCGGAGATCGCCAAGATCATCGTCCGGGCGCCGAAGATCGTGAACATCGTCCCGAAGCGCTAGCGGACGGCTCGACGGCGCGCTGAGGCGGCCGCGGGGATCGTCTCCCGCGGCCGACTCTCAGCGTCGCTCGCGCGCCCCCAGCGGGCCGCGCGCCATACATCGTGCCGCGCGCCCCCAACGGGTCGCGCGCTACACCTTGCCGCGCTACATCTTGCGCAGGACCGCCACGACGCGCCCGAGCACGGACGCCTCGTCGCCGGGGATCGGCTCGTAGGCCGGGTTCTGCGGCATCAGCCAGATGTGGCCGTCCTTGCGCTTGAACGTCTTCACCGTGGCCTCGCCGTCGATCATGGCGGCGACGATGTCGCCCTGTTCGGCGACCGGCTGCTGCCGCACCACGACCCAGTCGCCGTCCGCGATCGCGGCCTCGATCATCGAGTCACCGGTGACCTTGAGCAGGAAGTGCGTGCCCTCGCCGACGAGCTGCTTGGGCAGCGTGAACACGTCCTCCACGGCCTCCTCGGCCAGGATCGGGCCACCGGCGGCGATCCGGCCGACGAGCGGCACGTAGGCGGGCGCGGGCCGCGTCGAGGTCTCCTGGCCGCCCACGGCCTCGTAGGAGTCGGGCTCGGTGCGCACCGGCGTCGCGCCGGGGACGCGGACCTCGACCGCGCGCGGGCGGTTCGGGTCGCGCCGCAGGTACCCCTTGCGCTGCAGGGCCCGGAGCTGGTGCGACACGCTGGAGGTGCTGGTCAGGCCGACCGCCTCGCCGATCTCGCGCATCGAGGGCGGGTACCCCCGGCGCTGGACCGAGTCGCGGATCACCTCCAGCACCATGCGCTGCCGCTGGGTCAGGCCCGTCTCGTCCATGGGCCCGTCGGGCAGCTCCCGGACCTTGCTCATCGCTCGTCGCCTCCCGGGCGCCTCGATCCGTCACTCCTTGTCATGAACGCTATCGCGTCCGGACGAAATGATCAAACAATTGTTCGAAGATGTGCTCGCGTTTCGCGGGTGGGCTGCGGTACAACATCGTACAGGCGTTCGATCGAAAATTCATTCGAAGTCGAGGAGGGTGGAGATGCCCGATTCGCCGTCCGGTGAACGCGCCCCGCTGCGGGCCGAGCGCGCCCCGATCCGGCTGACCCGCCGCGGCCGCGCCGTGCTGGTCCTGTTCGCCGCCGCCGGCACGCTCGCCGCCCTCTGGCTGGACGGCGGCACCGGTGCCTTCGCGGGCGGCCGCGCCGACCACCACGGGCGCTCCGGCCACGTCCGGACCGCCGTCGTCGAGCCCGGCGACACGCTCTGGCGCATCGCCACGGACTGTGACCCCGGCGCCGACCCGCGCGTCACCGTCCAGCGGATCATCGACCTCAACGGGATGGGCGGCGACCCCACGGTACAGCCCGGCCAGCGGCTCGTCCTGCCCGGCTGAACCCCCTCCCCGGCGCCCTCGTCCGGACGCCCGCGGCGACACGCCCGGGACCGGGAACCTGATCGTCCGGCGTGACCTGGATCTACGTGGCGGATGTGACGCGGGTCCCCTCCCGAGGCCCCGGATCAGGTTGCGCAGCCGTCCGCCGAGCCGTACGGTTGACCACAACATCTAGTAGTCACACTGATGTAAGTCACCTATATATGGCGTGCAGTCGGGGTGACTCGTTTCCGTCAGGGGAGGGATAGCGCGTGCACTGCCCGTTCTGCCGCAACCCTGACACCAAAGTGATCGACAGCCGTTCCACCGACGACGGCAGCGCCATTCGGCGCCGCCGCGCGTGCGCGGAATGCGGCAAGCGATTCACCACGCAGGAGAATGTGCTCGTGATGGTGGCCAAGCGCAGCGGGGTCACCGAGCCGTTCTCCCGGGAAAAGATCATCGCCGGGGTGCGCAGGGCCTGCCAGGGCCGCCCGGTGGACGAGGATGCGCTCGCGAAGCTGGGGCAGCGGGTCGAAGAGGCGATCAGATCGTCCGGATCCGCGGAAATCCCCTCGCACGAGGTCGGCCTCGCGATCCTGGGGCCCCTTCGTGAACTCGATGAGGTCGCCTATCTGCGATTCGCCTCGGTCTACCGGAGCTTCGAGTCGCTGGACGACTTCGCCAAGGAGATCGAAGCGCTGCGGAAGGCCGGTTCCTCGGGGGAGCCCGGCCCGCCCCGGTAGGGGCGGTTCCGGAAATACGAGAAGCACATAGTGAAGGCGCCTCCGCACGGGCATGGCCCGGGCGGCGGCGGAGTTGTTCCTGTACAGGGCCCGGCGGGAGGGCCCGGGAGGGGGAAGGCATGACGGAGACGGTCAGCGGGCCGGCACGGCGCGGCAAGGGGGGCCGCAAGGGGCTGAAGGTGGAGCGGATCTTCACCACGCCCGGCGTGCACCCCTACGACGAGCTGCGCTGGGAACGCCGCGACGTCGTCATGACCAACTGGCGCGACGGCTCGGTCAACTTCGAGCAGCGCGGTGTGGAGTTCCCCGACTTCTGGTCGCTGAACGCCGTCAACATCGTCACGTCCAAGTACTTCCGCGGCGCCGTCGGCACCCCGCAGCGGGAGTGGAGCCTCAAGCAGCTCGTCGACCGCGTCGTCGGCGTGTACGTCCGGACCGGCCTCGAGAACGGCTACTTCGCCTCCGAGCAGGACGCCGAGGTCTTCGACCACGAGCTGAAGTACGCGCTGGTCCACCAGCTGTTCAGCTTCAACTCGCCGGTCTGGTTCAACGTCGGCACCAAGTCGCCGCAGCAGGTGTCGGCCTGCTTCATCCTGTCCGTGGACGACACGATGGAGTCGATCCTGGACTGGTACAAGGAAGAGGGCGTGATCTTCAAGGGCGGCTCCGGCGCCGGCCTGAACCTGTCCCGCATCCGCTCCAGCAAGGAGCTGCTGTCGTCCGGCGGCACCGCCAGCGGCCCCGTGTCGTTCATGCGCGGCGCCGACGCGTCCGCCGGGACGATCAAGTCGGGCGGCGCCACCCGCCGCGCCGCGAAGATGGTCGTGCTGGACGTCGACCACCCCGACATCGCCGAGTTCATCGAGACCAAGGCGCGCGAGGAGGACAAGATCCGCGCGCTGCGGGACGCCGGGTTCGACATGGACCTCGGCGGCAAGGACATCGGCAGCGTCCAGTACCAGAACGCCAACAACTCCGTCCGGGTCTCCGACGAGTTCATGCACGCCGTCGAGTCCGACGGCGAGTTCGGGCTGCGCGCCCGGATGACCGGCGAGGTCGTCGAGACGATCAAGGCCAAGGAGCTGTTCCGGCTGATGGCGCAGGCCGCCTGGGAGTGCGCCGACCCCGGCATCCAGTACGACGACACGATCAACGACTGGCACACCAACCCCGAGTCGGGCCGGATCACCGCGTCCAACCCGTGCTCGGAGTACATGTCGCTGGACAACTCGTCCTGCAACCTCGCCAGCATCAACCTGCTGAAGTTCCTCACCGACGAGGGGACCTTCGACGTCGCGAAGTTCGTCAAGCTCACCGAGCTGATCATCACGGCGATGGACATCTCCATCACCTTCGCCGACTTCCCGACCGAGAAGATCGCGCAGACCACCCGCGACTACCGGCAGCTCGGCATCGGCTACGCCAACCTGGGCGCGCTGCTGATGGCGACCGGCCACGCCTACGACTCCGAGGGCGGCCGGTCCCTCGCCGCGGCCATCACTTCGCTGATGACCGGCGTCGCCTACCGCCGCTCCGCCGAGATCGCCGGCGTCGTCGGCCCGTACGCGGGCTACGCGCGCAACGCCGAGGGCCACAAGCGCGTCATGCGCAAGCACGCCGCCGCCAACGACGACATCCGCACCCTCGACGACATGGACAAGGCGATCCACGCCGCCGCCGCCAAGCAGTGGCAGGAGTGCCTGAAGGCCGGCGAGAAGCACGGCTACCGCAACGCGCAGGCGTCGCTGCTCGCCCCGACCGGCACCATCGGCCTGATGATGGACTGCGACACCACCGGCATCGAGCCCGACCTCGCGCTGATGAAGTTCAAGAAGCTCGTCGGCGGCGGCTCGATGCAGATCGTCAACCAGACGGTGCCGCGCGCCCTGCGCAAGCTCGGCTACCAGCAGGAGCAGATCGAGGCGATCGTCGAGTACATCGGCGAGAACGGCCACGTCGTGGACGCGCCCGGGCTGCGCCCCGAGCACTACGAGGTGTTCGACTGCGCGATGGGCGAGCGGGCGATCAGCCCGATGGGGCACGTCCGGATGATGGCGGCGACGCAGCCGTTCCTGTCCGGCGCGATCTCCAAGACCGTCAACATGCCGGAGCAGGCCACCGTCGAGGACATCGAGAAGGTGTACTTCGAGGGCTGGCGGCTCGGCCTGAAGGCCCTGGCGATCTACCGCGACAACTGCAAGGTCGGCCAGCCGCTGTCGGCCGCCGGCAAGAAGGAGGAGGCCAAGACCGAGGCCGCCCCGGTGGAGGTGCGGCCCGTCCGCAAGCGGCTGCCGAAGCAGCGGCCCGCGACCGTCACCCGGTTCTCCGTCGCGGGCGCCGAGGGCTACATGACCGCCTCGTCCTACCCGGACGACGGTCTCGGCGAGGTGTTCCTCAAGCTCGGCAAGCAGGGCTCCACCCTCGCCGGCGTGATGGACGCCTTCTCCATGGCGATCTCCATCAGCCTCCAGTACGGCGTGCCGCTGGAGACCTGGGTGGAGAAGTTCACCAACATGCGGTTCGAGCCCGCCGGGATGACCGACGACCCGGACATCCGCATGGCCACCTCGGTGATGGACTACATCTTCCGCCGCCTGGCGCTGGACCACCTGCCCTACGACGAGCGCGCGGGCCTCGGCATCTTCACCGCCGAGGAGCGCGCGATGCAGGCCAACGGCGAGGACCCGGCGACCCTGCACGCCGAGGAGGAGATCGAGCACGAGACCCTCGCCCAGTCGGCGGAGATCACCCGTCCGGCGGTCCCGGCGCCCGCGCCCGAGGCGCGCTCGTCGATGGAGGTCATCGAGAGCCGCCAGGGCCGCACCGCCGACGCGCCGCTCTGCCTCACCTGCGGCACCAAGATGCGCCCGGCGGGCAGCTGCTACGTCTGCGAAGGCTGCGGCTCCACCAGCGGCTGCAGCTGACACCGAGCACGGCCGCGAGGGACGCGGCGTCCGGCACTGAGATGCCGTAGGCGCCGGTCAAGGGCGGTGGCGGGACGATGCGTCTCGCCACCGCCCGACTCATTCCGGCACTCGGTGCACCGCGCCGCCACCCGCCGCTCTCCTGGTCTCCAAGGCGGACGCGGGGGAGAAGATCGCACCGCAGGCGCCGCATTCCGCGCCGCCGAAGACGTGCCTCAGGCCCCAGGCGAGCCTCGGCTGATCGTCCCGCACCGCTGCGTGGTGCAGCCGCCTCGCGATGCCCAGCAGGTCGTCCGGGACCGCCGGCCGCAGCGGGATTGGATGGACGTCACCGAGGTCCCAGTCGCGAATCGACGAGTAGCAGCCGAAGTCCCCGATCACGATGCCGACCTTGTCGGAGCACCCGGGGCAGCGGACCTCGACGCAGAAATCGACGAAGTCGTCGAGGGCGTCGCTCAGCACCGGAAACCCGTCCAACGCGAGCTTCGCTCGGAAGGACGTCCGGTAGTCGGCCGGACGTTCCGACAACCATCCGTCAGCCGCGGCGCTCAGCAGGGCCAGCGGCCGCTGAAGTTCCTCGGTCCCTTCCAGAGGCCGGCCCTCGCGAAGAGCAGCCCCAACGATCTCGCCCGCGAGCTCGATCGCCGGGTGCCTCACCGCTCGGTCCGTGTGCTGGGCGAGGGAGGCCAGCGCGGGCAGCGCGGCGATGCCCGCCTCGCAGGTGTTCCCCTGGTGCCAGAGCTGTGCCCAAAGCTCGCTCCAGGCGTCGTCGGCACCGGTCCCCGCAGCCTTGAGAAGTGCTGGGACGTCCTGCGCCGGCCCGTAGACGCCCTGCAGGCGCGCCCAATCGATCACGCCTCGGAGTAAAGCACGCCCCAGGTAGACCCGGCCGTCGCGCAAGCGCTGTCGCGATGACCGCTGGCGGGGGTCAGGGTTTGGGTTTGGGGCGGAGGGTGCGGTAGCCGGGGTGGACGTCGGGGCGCAGGCCTTGTTGGTCGGCCATGCGGCGGAGCAGGGCGAGGAGACGGTCGTGCTCCTCGTCGGTGAGGGCCTCGCAGAGCAGCTGTTCGTGCGCCATGCCCGCCTGGGCGAGTTCGGTGAGGAGGGCCTCGCCCTTTTCGGTGAGGTGCAGCGCGTAGACGCGGCGGTCGGTGGCGTTCCTGCGGCGTTCGATGAGGCCGCGCTCCTCGAGCTCGTCGGCGAACGGGACGAACCGGCTCGGCGGCATGCCGAGGTCGCCGGCGAGCTCGCGCTGGCTGCGGCCGGGGGCGGCCGCGAGCATGCGCAGCAGCCCGGCCTGCGCGGGCGTCAGGTCCAGGCCGGCGATCCGTTCGGCGAACAGGCCGGCGGCGTGCGCCCCGAGCTGGGCCAGCAGGAAGGCGACGCCCGGCCGGGGCGTGGGTGGGCTCGCGGTCATGGCGATATCGTAGCCTCTTGACAATCGTTCCATCTTGTAATCATTATCAGATGTATACGGTTCGTCGAGAGGGAGAGATCCATGAACACGCAGACCACCGCGCGGGCCGGCCGCCGCCCGCAGTCCGGGCCGCCGCTGCTGGTGCCCGTCCTCGCCTTCACCGCGCTGACCATCGCCTACGTGGTCGCCAACCGGTCCACGCCGCACCCGGACGCGTCCGGCGCCGAGGTGCTGCGGTACGCCCAGGACCACGGGACCGCCATCAAGGCCGGGACCTTCCTGCTGCTCGGCTCGGCGTTCCCGCTCACGGTGGCCGCCGGCGTCCTCTACCGGCGGCTGCGCGCGCTGGGCATCACCGCGCCGGGTTCGGCGATCACCCTGGCCGGCGGGATCCTCGCGGCCGGCATGCTCGCGCTCAGCGCGATGTTCGGCTGGGCCGGCGGACGGCTCCCCGCGGACGCGAGCCCGGCGCTGGCGCGGGCGCTCGCGGACCTGTCGTTCCTGTCCGGCGGTCCCGCCTACGCGGCGACGTTCGCCCTGCTCGTCGCGGGTCTGTCGGTGACGGGCCTGCTCGCCCGGCTGCTGCCGCGGCCGATGTGCTGGGTCGGGCTGGCGATCGCCCTCGCGGGCATGGCCGGGACGCTGACGCTGGTGGGTTCCGGCTTCGCCTACCTGGTTCCGGTCGTCCGGTTCGGCGGGCTGCTGTGGCTGATCGCCGCCGCCGTGATGATGCCGCGCACCCGCCACGAGGTGCGGTCCCGGGACGGCGCCGCAGCGGAGTGAGCAGGCGATTCCCCCGTCCGAGGCGGGACGTGCCAGGAAACCGGCGGTGGACGAGTCCACCGCCGGTTTTCCGTTCGTGCCGTCAGCCGGTCCGGAAACTGCCGGTGGGGGAGACGTGCGCGCCGTAACCGGGGGCGATGAAAGTGAACGGCGGCGGTACGGGGACGGCGCAGAACGGGTCGGAGTAGAACAGCAGGCGGGCGGTGCTGTCGTTCACGGCGACGTGCGCGCCGGGCGGGAAGGATTGGCAGTTCGGCGAGGGCGGATATTCCTTCAGCCTGGTGCCGGCCCAGGAGATCTGCGCGCCCTCGCTGACGAAGACGATGATCTTGCCGTCCGGTGGCGCGGCCCGTTCCTGTGCTTTGGCGGCGGGTGCCGCCGACGCGGCGAGAAGTGCTGCTGTGATCGCGGTGGCGCAGGTGGCCAGGCGTGAGGGGATGGGCATGCGGCTCCTCGTGAGTCGAGTGGGGAACGCGGCGATGATGCCCGGTCCGCCCGGCCATATAACGCTGAGCAAGTGCCTTGTCACCCTTAGTGGTCAATGTTCGCGAGGCGTCGCGCTCTGACGTGCGGTTTTCTCGAGGATGGCATTTTCCGATCACGGAACGTCATTGACCGGTGACCGTGCGGCAATTAGCTTGACTCGCTGTCAGGAAGGCCTGTTCCCGGCCGCCTGGACCGCCTCCCGCGTGCGCACCGGAAAGGGCTTTGACCTGCCATGTTGCATACCCTCATCGTCGGGATGGGCAGGGCCGGCCAGGGCCTGCACCTGCCGTCGCTGGTCAAGGTCCGCGCGGCCGCGCCCGGCCTGCTGGCCCGCGCGCCGATCGTCGCGTTCGACCCGCTCGGCCCGCCGGCCGACGTGCCCGGGCTGGTGCGGGCGGCGTCGCTGGAGGAGGCGGCCCGGTGCTGCCCGCCCGCGCGGACGGTGGCGCACCTGTGCACGCCTCCGCAGGTCCGCGCCGCGCTGCTGGACCGGCTGGCCGGGCTCGGCTACCGCAAGATCATCGTGGAGAAGCCGCTGGCCGTGGACCTGCCGGGACTGGCGGAGGTGGCCCGGATCCGGCGCCGCTGGGGGCTGGACGTCACGGTCGCCACGCACTGGCTCGACAGCGGCCTCACCCGGCGGCTCCGGGCGGCGGTCGCCGCGGGCGAGTTCGGCGCGCTGCGGCGGATCCGCGTCGTCCAGAACAAGCCGCGGTTCACCCGCAGCATCGCGGCGCGCGATCACCCGACCGCGTTCGACGTCGAGCTGCCGCACGCGCTCGCCGTCGTGCTCAGCCTCGCCGGGGGCGCGCGGGTCGCCGACGCGTCCTGGGAGGACATGGTCCTCGGACGGACGCGGGTACCGCGCCTAGGGCGGGCCCGCTTACGGCTGGAGCACGCCGCGGGCGTCCGCAGCGAGATCGACTCGGACCTGACGTCCCCGGTCCGCGAGCGGAGCATCACCCTGCACTTCGACCGGGCGGTGCTGGTCGGCCATTACCCGTGCAGCGACGCCGACCACACCGCGCAGCTGCGGACCGTGCGGCCCGGCGGCGACGCGACCAGGGACGTGTTCGCCGACGACGCGTTCCCGGCGTTCCTGTACGGCGCGTACGTCCGCTACGCGCGGTCGGTGTCGTCGATGCACCGGACGCTCCCGGTGCAGGTCGACGCGGTCCGGCTGCTCGCCGAGGCCAAGCGGATGTGCGCCGCGGACGGCGACAGGCGAGAGGAGGCCCGGGGTGCCGCGGCGATCCGGTGAGGCCCTGCCGGACGGGATCCGGCTCGCCGGCATCGGCGACGAGGCCGCGCCGGGCCTCGCGGACCAGATCGGCGCGGTCGCGGAGCTCGGCTGGAACCGGCTGGAGCTGCGCACGATCGGCGGCACCCCCGTCGCGCGGCTGGACGAGCGGGCGTTCCGCGGCGCGGCCGAGCGGCTGGGCACGGCGGGGACGGACGTGGCGGCCGTCGCGTCCAAGATCGGCGACTGGTCGCGCCCGGTCACCGGCGACTTCGCGCTCGACCTCGACGAGCTGGAGGTCCTCGCCCGGCGCTGCGCCGTCCTCGGCACGCGGCTGGTGCGGGTCATGTCGTACCCGTCCGGCGGCCTGGACGACGCGGAGTGGGGCCGCCGCGCCCGCGAGCGGCTGCGCGAGCTGGCCCGCCGCGCGGAGGACCGCGGCCTGGTCCTGGCGCACGAGAACTGCACCGGCTGGGCGGGCGACCGCGCCGACCGGATGCTCGACCTGGTCACCGGCATCGGCAGCCCGGCGCTGCGGCTGCTGTTCGACATCGGCAACGGCGTCGCGCACGGGTATCCGCCGCTGCCGATGCTGCGCGAGATCGTCCCGTACGTGGTGCACGTCCACGTCAAGGACGCGCGCGCCGGGAAGGACGGCGAGGCCGAGTTCGTGTCGCCCGGCACCGGGCACGCGGAGGTCGCCGAGTGCCTGCGGCTGCTGCTGCGGAACGGCTACTCCGGCGTGCTGTCGATCGAACCGCACATCGCGCTGCGCCCCCACCTCGGCTCGGGCGCGGGTGACCCGGCCGCGTTCGTCGCGTACGGGCGGGCCCTCGAAAGCCTGATCGCCGACGTCTTCGGAGGCGTGCGGTGACCGCCGCGGACCTGCCGGCGCCGCTCGGCCCCGACGACCGCGACCTGCTGCTCCGGCTCCTCCGCCTGCCCACCGCCGGGCCGCTGGAGCCGGGCGCGCCGCCGCCCCGGCTCGCCGAGGCACAGGTCGCCTACCGGCGGCACGCCGCCCGGATCGGGCTGCGGGCCGTCCGGCACGCTCCGGCCGACCCCGCCGATCTGGACGGCGGGCCGGTCCCGGCGGCGGTCCGCGCGGCCGCGTCCCGTCCCGGGTTCCTCACCTGCCAGCCGAGCCTCGTCCTCCGCCTCGGACCGGACGGCCTGCCCGCCGCCCGCACGGTGATGTTCAACGTGCACCTGGACACCGTCGCGGGCCGGCAACCCGTCTCGTTCGACGGCGACCGCTTCCACGGACGCGGCGCGATCGACGCCAAGGGCCCCGCCGTCGCGCTGCTCGCGGGGATCCGCGCCGCGCGCGCCGAACGTCCCGCCCTTGGCCGCGACGTCGGTGTGCTGGTGCAGGCCGTCGCGGGGGAGGAGGGCGGGGCGATGGGCGTCTTCGGCACCCGGCCGCTCGTCCGGCGCGGCTACACCGGACGGCTCAACGTCTTCTGCGAACCGACCGGCGGACGGTTCCTGACGCGCAGCACCGCGGCGATGACCGCGCGGATCGTGGTGGACGGTGACGACGCCGTCGACGACCGGCCGGGGCACGGCCACAACGCCAGCGTCCTGCTGGGGTTCCTGGCCCAGCATCTCGGCGGTGCGCTCGGTGCCGCGATGCCGGACGCGAGCGTCTGCGTGGCGGGCCTGAACACCGGCACCCAGCACAACAAGGTCTATGGCGGCGGTTCGCTGCTGCTCAACCTCGCCTACGGGTCGCCGGAGACCGCGCGCCGCCTGGAGCGGCGCCTGAGGGAGGCGCTGAGCGAGGGGCTGACCGAGTTCGCGTTCGCGTTCGCGGGCACGCCGCTGTTCGGCCGCACCGCCGCCGACGCGCGCGCCGTCACCCGGCTCGAATGGCTCAAGCGCGGTCTGCCTGTGCTCGACGACCGGGACGCCTGGGGCCACGCGCTGCTGCGCGACCGCGCGGGCATCGCGCCGTGGCCGTCCGGCGAACCCGCCTTCACCTGCGACGCGATCTGGATGTCGCAGGTCCCCGATGCCTGCACGGTCGTGCTCGGCCCCGGGGACCTCGCCGCCAACAACGCCCACGCCGACGGGGAGTTCGCCTGCGCCGGCCAGCTCGCGGACTTCGCCGCCGCCGTCTCCCGCATCCTCACCGCCTTCACCGACGACCTGAATGGATCACCGTGACCACGACCTCGCCGTTCCGGCATCTCTCGCCCGTCCCCACCCGGCCGGACCATCCCGGCACCGGTCCCCGGACGGCCGCCCCGCGCGTCCGGGTGGCCTACACCGACCTGCTCGACTTCACCGTGGCCGTCTTCCGGCGCCATGGTCTGCCGTCCGCGCGGGCGGACGCGGCGGCGCGCGCGCTGTGCTACGGCGACCTCACCGGGATGACGTCCCACGGGCTGACCAACCTCACCCGCCTCTACCTGCCGCTGTTCGAGGAGGGGCGGGTCGACCCCGCCGCCGAACCGCGGCCGGTCGCCGACCGCGGCGCGTCGGTGCTGCTGGACGCCCGGCGCGCGCTGGGCCTGTGGGCGGGAGAGGCCGCCATGGACCTCGCCGCCGAGCGCGCCGCCACCTTCGGGATCGGGATGGTCGCGGTGCGCGGGGCGACGCATTTCGGCTGCGCGGGGCACCACGCGCTGCGCGCCGTGCAGCACGGCATGATCGGGCTGGTCGCCGCCAACTGCGGCGGGCAGCGGATCGCCCGGCCGCCCGGCGGCGCGGTGGCGATGCTCGGCACCAACCCGCTGAGCGTCGCCGCGCCGGCCGGCCCGCATCCGCCGTTCGTGCTGGACATGAGCACGACCGCCGCCCCCACCGGACGGATCAGGCAGGCGGCCCGCGAGGGCCGGCCGGTCCCCGCCGGCGTGCTCCGCGACGACGACGGCACCCCGGTCACGGACCCGACCGCCTTCGACGAGGGGCGGGCGCACCTGATGTGGCTGGGCGGCGACGCGGGCCAGTACAAGGGGTTCGGGCTCGGCATCGCGGTCGAGGTCCTCGCGGCCGTGGTGTCGGGCGCCGCGCTGGGCGCGCACCCGGACGCGTTCGGCGGCGACGGCGGCCCCGGCGGCCGCGACGACGACATCGGCTTCTTCACCGCCGCGATCGCCCCGGACGCGCTCCGCGCCGGCGCCGCCCTCGACGCGGGCACGCTGTTCGGCGCCCTGCTCGGCTGCCCGCCCGCCGACCCGTCCGAACCCGTCCGGTATCCCGGCTGGCACGAGCATCGCCGCGCCCAGGAACGCCTGCGCAACGGCGTCCCGCTGGGCGAGGACCTCTACCGGGAACTGCGCGAGACCGCCGCGCGCCTGGGCATCGCCGCCCCCGCGGCACTGGAGCGGACATGACCGCGCCGCTGCGGGTCGCCGTCATCGGCCTCGGCGTCATCTCCCGCTTCTACCTCGCGGCGCTGCACCACTCGCCGTCCATGCGGCTGGCCGCCGTGTGCGACAGCGACCCGTCCAAACCGGGCTCCTGCGGCGTGCCCGGCTACACCGACCACGTCCGGCTGCTCGACGGCGAACGTCCGGACGCCGTGGTCGTCACCGTGCCGAACGACGTGCACCTGCGGGTGTGCGCCGACGCGCTGGAACGGGGCGTCGCCGTCTGCGTGGAGAAGCCCCTCGCCCTGGACGTCGCGCAAGGGGACGCGCTGCGGCGGCTGGCCGACCGGCGGGACGTCCCGCTGTTCACCGCGTTCCACCGCCGCTACAACGCGGCGGTCGCGCGGCTGCGGGACGAATGCGCCGGCTCCCGGGTCACCGAGGTGACCGTCCGCTACTTGGAGCGGATCGAGGACCACGCCGGCGACGACGGCTGGTATCTGGACCCCGGGCGCTGCGGCGGCGGATGCGTCGCCGACAACGGCCCCAACGCGTTCGACCTGCTGCGCCTGCTGCTCGGACCGGCGGAGGCGGCGCCCGAGGTGGTGTCGGCCCGGATCGAGCGGGACGGCCGCGGCATCGACCGCCGCGCCGACGTCCTCCTGCGGAGCCGGACGGCCGCCGCGCGGATCCTGCTCGACTGGTCGTACCCCGGCGAGCGCAAGGACGTCGAGGTGCGCCTCGCCGACGGGCGCACGCTCCGCACCGACATGCTCGACGGCCATCCCGGCTTCAAGGCCTCCCTGTGGCACGAGTACGTCGGCGTGCTGCGGGACTTCGAACGCCGCATCCGGGCACCCCGGGCGCCCGACGGCGGCCTCGCGGCCCTCCGGTTCGTCCGGGCGGCCTACCACCTCGCGGAATCCCCGCACGCCGGGCGCGGCGCGTCCGTCCCGCCGCAGGCCAGGCTGATCGGGGACGGCGCACGCACGGGGGGCCGGGGATGAACCCGCTCGAGGACGGGCCGAAGAGCGCGGTCGCCGCGACCCTCGTGAAGGTCCTGGCGCATCGCCGGACGGACCGGGGCATGCGGCTGGAGCCGTTCGCCAGCCGCTGCGTCCGCGCCGGGGAGGTGCACGAGCTGGTGGCCACCGACCACGGCGAGACCGCCGCCGGCGCGCGCATCGACCGGGTCGCGTTCCTCGGGTTCGCCGAGATCAACGCGGCGGGGGTGCTCGACCGCGGCGACGAGCTGTGGATCGCCGGGCGGCGCGTCGGCGTCCTGCTCGGCTTCGACGGCTGCCACCTGCCGAACCACTACAACGTGCTGGTCCGGACGGAGCCGGCGCGGACCGGGACCGAGCTCGGCCTGGCGCCGGGAGAGCGGCTGGCGTTCCGCCAGGGCGCCCCGCCCACCTGAGGAACCGGCCGAAAAGGCGTCGGCGCCCGAAATGCCGGGGCCGGCGATTCGGCATGCCGCAATGGCGGTCCATTTCCGTGACGCCGCATTCGTCGACGGGATATCAAGGCCTAACCCGAGGCGCATGGTCCGCGGCAATGCACTCGGGCAGAGTTGGCAGCGCGAAGCGGAATCCGGACCCGGCCGGCACGGAATCCGCACGGAGATTCGCTCGTCCACCGTTCACCGTTCACCGAATCGTGCAGGAGGAGAACGAAATGGTCATGGCCACCACCCAGTCCGATCGCCTGGAAGAACGGTTCCGGCTGTGGGACCGCAACGGCAACGGCGTCATCGAGCGCGCCGACTTCGAGCGCGAGGCCGATGACATCATCGCCCGGCTCGGCGCCCAGGGCACCCCCCAGGCCGACAGGCTCAAGCAGACCTACCTCGGCATGTTCGACAAGCTGGCGGAGGCGGCCGGCTCCGCGCGGATGAGCCGCGGGGAGTTCCTGAGCGCCGCGGAACAGGAGATCATCAGCAAGGGCGACGCCGGGTTCTCCAACGTGGTGAAGCCGACCATCGAGGCCATCGTCGGCATCCTGGACCGCGACGGCGACGGTGAGGTGTCCCCGCTGGAGATGCACGGCTGGTTCGCCGCCATCGGCCTGGACGGCGCGGTCGCCGACCAGGCCTTCCGCGAGCTCGACACCGATGGCAGCGGGAAGCTGTCGGTGGACGAGCTGGTCGACGCGGTCCGCGACTACCACCTCGGCCGCAACGACATCCCGCTGCTCGGCCGCTGACCGGGTCACCGGAAAGAACGCCGTCCGGGAAGACCCGCCGCCATTCGACCCCCGTCGAACAGCCCGGCGGGAATCTTCCCGGGCGGTCCCCCGCCGCCCTCTCACCCCCGTGTAGGAAATCGTGCAGAAAACACCGTCGGCAGCCCATTGTCCCGGCGTGCCGGTTCCCATTCCGTTCTTCGACCAGGCCGCGAGTTTCCAGGATCACTGGGAGGGGATCAGGAAGCACCTCGATGACGTTCTGGACAACGGGAAGTTCTCGCACGGCGCGAAGGTCGCCGAACTGGAGGACCGGCTCGCGGACCGGACCGGGGCCCGCCATGTCGTGGCCGTCAACTCCGGTACCGACGCGCTGATCCTGCTGCTGCGCGCCGCGGGGCTGGAGCCGGGCGACGAGGTGATCGTCCCCGCGTACTCGTTCATCGCGACGGCCAGTTCCGTCGTGCTCGCGGGCGGCGTCCCGGTCTTCGCCGACATCGAGGAGCGCGGCCACGGCCTCGACCCGCGCGCGGCGGACGCCGCGGTCACCGCCCGCACCCGGGTGATCATGCCGGTGCACCTGTTCGACCGGATGGCGGACCTGCGCGGGCTGGGCGCGGTGGCACGGCGCCACGGCCTGACGGTCGTCGAGGACAGCGCCGAGGCGATCGGCATGCGGATGGACGGCGTGCACGCCGGGCTGCACGGCGCCGGCGGGGTGCTGTCGTTCTTCCCCGCGAAGACGCTCGGCGGCATCGGGGACGGCGGGGCGGTGCTCACCGATGACGAATCCGTCGCCGAGACCGTGCGGATGCTCTGCCACCACGGGCGCGGCGGCCGCACGCTCGACAACTTCCCCGGCATTTCCAACCCCACGGTGGTGCCGGGACGCAACAGCAAGATGGACGACGTCCAGGCGGCCGTCCTGCAGGCCAAGCTCACCACTCTCGACGCCGACATCGCCCGCCGCGCGGAACTGGCGGCACGCTACGACGCGCGGCTGCGCGGGGTGCCGGGCGTCCGCGACGTTCCCGGCTCGCTGCCGCCGCGTCCCGGGAGCAACCGCGTCTCGTACGTCCATCTCCTGCGGGTCGAGGACCGCGACGCCCTCGCCGCGCACCTGGCCGCCCAGGGGATCGAGACGGAGATCTACTATCCGATCCCGCTGCACCTCCAGCCCTGCTTCGCGCATCTCGGCCACCGGCCCGGCGACTTCCCGCACGCGGAGGCGGCGTGCGCCGAGGCGCTGGCCGTGCCGCTCTATCCCGACCTGCCCGACGAGCACGTCGACCGCGTCTGCGACGAGATCGAGCGCTTCTCCACAGGGAGGCCGCGGTGACCGCCCCGCCCATCGCGACCATCCCGTTCTTCTCGCCGGAGCTGTTCGAGCAGGACCGCGACGTGCTGCTCGACATCGTCCACGCCGTCGGGACGGGCCGCGACCAGAAGTTCATCCTCGGCGAGCGGACGGCGCGGCTCGAACGCGCGCTGGCCGCCCGGATCGGCGCCGGTGACGCCGTCGCCTGCTCCAGCGGCACCTCGGCGCTCACCCTGATCCTGGCCGCGATGGACGTCGGTCCCGGCGACGAGGTGATCGTCCCGGCGTTCGGGTGCGCGCCGCTGGCCGCCACCGTGATCGACGCCGGCGCCCGGCCCGTGTTCGCCGACATCGACCCGGTACGGCTCACCGCCGACCCCGCCGCCGCGGAGCCGCTGATCACGCCGCGCACCCGGGTGCTCATGCCCGCTCACATGTTCTCGGTGATGGCGGACATGCCCGCGTTCCGCGCGCTGGCCGACCGGCGCGGGCTGCGGCTGGTCGAGGACTCGGCGCTCGCCCAGGGCGGGACCCTGCGCGGACGTCCGGCGGGACGCTGGGGCGACGCGGGCCTCTACTCCTTCGTGCAGGTGAAGACGTTCGGCATGCCCGGGGAGGGCGGCGTCGTCATCACCGACGACGGCAGGCTCGCCGTGGACGTGCGGATGCTCCGCAACCACGGCCAGGACGGCGCCCGTCGCTTCGTCCACCACCGGATCGGGCACAACAGCCGGTTCGACGAGGTGATGGCCGCGTTCCAGCTGCACCGGCTGTCCGGCCTGGAGGACCGGCTCGCGCGCCGCGCGGACATCTCCGCCTACTACTCCCGCCGTTTCGCTCCGCTCGCGGAGCGCGGCCTGGTCGCGCCGCCTGAGGGCGGGGACGGCCGCTTCCACTACGTCTACACCGTCCTCACCGACCACCGGGACGCGCTGGACGCGCACCTGGCCGCGCACGGCGTCACCGCGCACGTGTACTACCCGCGGCCCCTGCCCGCCCAGCCCGCCTTCGCGCCCTACGCGCAGCCCGGCGGGACGTGGCCGAACGCCGAGTCCGCCGCGCGGCGCACCATCTCGCTGCCGCTGTATCCGAACCTGACGGATGCGCAGGTCGAGCACATCGCCGACACCGTCTGCGCCTTCACCGACGTCCACGGGGGGACAAGATGAGCCAGCAGACCGCTCTCCGGCGGCCCGGCGTCACCGGGCGCGGCGACCTCGCCGCCTACGCGCGCCTGGCCAAACTCGACATCTACGACTACTACCTCGGGCTCCTCGTCGTGTGGGCGCTGCTGGCGTCCACCCTGCGCTGGAAGCCGCAGACGCTCGGGCTGCTCGCGCTGATCCTCCTCGCGGAGGTCGTCGTGGTGGCGGCCATGGTCGGCTTCGACGACGTCACCGGATACCGCGACGGCAGCGACGCGGCCAACTACGGTTCCGACGCGGCGCGGCGCCGGCTGGCCCGCAAGCCCCTCGTCGCGGGCACGCTCAGCGAGGCGCAGGCACTCCGGTTCTCGTGGGCGGCCACGGCGGCCGGATCGGTGCTGTGGGCGCTGGTCGTCGCGACGGCACCGCACCGCCCGGTCTGGGCGGTCGTGCTGGCGGCGGCGTGCGTGGCGGCGTCCGTCCAGTACTCGTGGGGCTTGAAGCTCAGCTACCGCGGGTTCCAGGAGCTGTTCCTCATCGGCCTCGGCGTCGGCTGGACGCTGGTGCCGTACGCGCTGCTCACCGGCGGGGCGAGCGGCTTCGTCATCGTGCAGGCGGTGCTGTTCGGGTCCGGGCCGATGCTGTTCGGCCTCTACTCCAACACCAACGACGCCGACGGCGACCGCGCCGCCGGGCGCGTCACCGTCGCCACCCTGGTCTCCGCGCG
This sequence comes from Actinomadura sp. NPDC048394, assembly GCF_040651755.1. Lineage (NCBI taxonomy): Bacteria > Bacillati > Actinomycetota > Actinomycetes > Streptosporangiales > Thermomonosporaceae > Actinomadura > Actinomadura sp. NPDC048394. Next base: position 60,619 of record NZ_JBEZJL010000007.1, read on the forward strand.
GGCGCACCGGGTGTTCGTCGCCGCGATGACCGGAGCGCAGGTCGTGCTCGTCGCCGGGACGGCGGTGGCGGGCATCGCCCCGTGGTGGTTCCCCGTCGTCCTGCTCCCGCTCGTCGGGATGCGGCTGGCCCACCTGGTGATCGGCTTCCGTGGCGACATCCTGCGCGCGCGCCGGATCGCCATCCACGCCCACCGCGTCACGGTGGTGCTGCTGGTCGCCGCCGACCTGACCGCCGGAGCACTGGCATGACGGCCGGGCGGCCCGCGCTGGACGTTGCCGTGGTCGGGGCGGGCCCCGCCGGGCTAGCCACCGCCTACGCGCTGGCCGAGGCCGGGTGCACCGTCCGGGTCCTGGAGGCCGCCGACGCCGTCGGCGGGCGGATGCGGACGGTCCGCGAGCACGGCTGCCTCATCGACACCGGCGCCGAGATGTTCCCGGGCCGCGCCGGCTACCCCGCGACCTGGCGGCTCATCACCGCGCTCGGGCTGGACCGCGACCCGGAAGCCGTCCCGAACGTCCGCCGCGCCCTTGCCGTGTGGCGCGACGGCCGGCCGCGCCCGAACGTCGGCCGCCCCCTCGGGCTGCTGACCGGCGCGGGCCTCGGGCCGCGGGCGCGGCTCGACCTGGTCCGGCTCCAGGCGCGGCTGGCGCGGCTCGGCGACCTCGACCCCGCCCGGCCCGAGGCGTCCTCGCTCGGCGCCGCCACCGTCGCCGACCTCGTCCGCCCCTACCACCGGGACGTGTCCGAGCACCTCGTCGGCCCGCTCGTCAGCGGCTTCTTCGGCTGGGACCCCGAACGCTCCGCCGCCGCCCCGCTCGCCGCGCACCTGGTCACGTGCGGTGGTTCCGCGTCCTGGCACACCTACCGCGACGGGATGGACACCCTGGCCCGCGCCCTCGCCGGACGCCTGGACGTCACGACCGGCCATCCCGTCACCCGGGTGACCGAGCAGGGCGGCACGGTCCGGCTGGCGTCGCCGCGCGGCACCGTCGCCGCACGGGCCGCGGTGCTGGCCGTTCCCGCTCCCGTCGCGGCGCGCCTTCACGCCGACGAACGTCCCGCCGTACGGACCTTCCTGGACACCTGCGGTTACACGCCGATGCTCCGCGTCAGCCTCGTCCTGGACGTGCCGCTCGCGCCCGGCGGGTCCCGGTCCGGCTTCGCCACGCTCATCCCCGACGCCGACGACCGGCTCCTCGGCGTCATCACCGCCGACCACCGCAAGCATCCCGGGCGGGCGCCCGCCGGCGGCGGCCTGGTGTCGCTCATCGCGTCGCCGCTCGGCTGCGCCGACCTCTTCGAGCGGCCCGACCGGACGGTCGCGGAGCGGCTGATCGCCCGCGCCGAGCGCTTCGTCCCCGGGCTGTCGGCGCACGTCGCCCACGTCCGGGTGCACCGGTTCGAGCACGGGCTGCCCGAGGCGACGCCGCGCGCGCTCCGGCTGCGCGGCGTGTTCGCCCGGCGCCCGGTCTCGGCGGTCGAGTACGCGGGCGACTGGGTGATGCTGCGCCCGTGCAGCGAGGGCGCCGTCGCGTCCGCCGCCCTCGCCGCCGAACGGGTCCTGGCCTGCCTCGCGGCGCGCTCGGGCCCGCCGTGGACGGCCTCCGGCGGCAGGCCCGCCCGTCCCGCGGCCCTGAGCGCGACGGCCGACGCCAGGACCACGGCACTGAGCGCGACGGCCGACGCCCCGACCGCGGCCGATTCCCGTCCCGACGACCAGAGGTGAAGGCGATGGCTTCCTTCAGCAGACGGATCGAGCTGGGCACGCTGTTCGAGGACGTGGCCGAGCTCGGCCGCACCACGACCGTGCACCTCAGCCGCCCCTTGGACATCGCCCCTGAGCTGGGCACGGCGCTCGACGTCCCGGCGGCCGCCCGGCTCGTCCAGGACGCCGCCGGATGGTTCGCCGCCGCCGGTGCCGGGCCCGGTGAGCGCGTCGCCATCGTCAAGCGCAACCACTGGGACCTGGTGCTGCTGTGCTGCGCGGCGGCCCGGATCGGCGCGGTGCCCGTGCCGCTGTCGGCCCACCTGGACCCGGACGCCCTGGAGATCCTGCTCAAACGGCTGGATCCGGCGCTGCTCGCCATCGGCTCCGCGCAGGCGGGGCCGGGCGGCGCGCTGACCTCCCTCGCCTCACGGACGCTGCTGCTCGACGGCACTGCCGGTGCCGCCGGATCGGCGCTGTGTCTCGACGACGTCCGTGGTCACGCGGCCCCGGCACCGCGCCGCCCGCCGGTCGACGACCCGCTCGTCGTCCTGCACACGTCCGGGACCACCGGGGTGCCGAAGCTCGTCGTGCACTCCACGCGCACCCTGCTCAGGCGCCTCGCCGGCTTCGAAGCGCACCGCTGGCCCGTGCTCGCCAGCCGCCGGAGCGACGTCGTGGCGGGCGCCTTCTCCTTCGCTCACGGCCGCGCACTCGCCTGGACCGCGAGCGTGATGGCGCTCGGCCCCGAGAAACTGCTGGTGGTGTCCGGCTCCGGCTGGGACGAGGCACGGCCCCTGCTGGAGCGGCACCGGCCCACCACCGTGGAGGCCCAGCCTTCGACGTACGTGCGGTGGCGCCCCCATGCCGCCGCGCAGGACGAGCCCGCGCGGAGCCGCGCGTTCGACCGCGTCCGCCTGTACATCAGCACCTTCGACGCCGTGCATCCGCCGACCGTGCGGACCTTCCTCAACGCCACCGGGCATCCGCGCCCGATCTGGCTGCAGGGCTGGGGGCAGAGCGAGACGGGCCCGCTCACCTTCCGGTTCCTGACCCGCCGCGCCATGCGGGCCGAGCGCGAACGGCATCCCACGACCCGCGACCTCGGGCGCCCCGTCCCCGGACGCAGCCGGCTCCGCGTCGTCGACCGCGAAACGCTGCGGCCCGTGCCGCGCGGCACTGCCGGCCTGCTGCTGTGCCGCACGAAGGCGCTGTGCCTCGACTACGTCGGCGAGCGGCAGCGGTACCAGCGCAAGCGGACGGGGGAGTGGTTCGTCACCGGGGACATCGGCGTCCTCACCCGGAGCGGGCGCCTGCTCCTGCTGGACCGCGAGGCCGACGGCCTGCCGGAGGGCAGCTGCGTCGAGCTGGAGGACGTGCTCGAAGACCGGTTGCCCGGCGTCTCCGAATGCGTCGTCCTCGGTGTGCCCGGCGGCCGCTGCGTGCCCGTGCTCGTCACCGAGGACGGCGCCCCGGACCCGGCCCTGTGGCGCGCGGCGACCGCCGACCTGCCCGAACTCGCCGACCCGGTCGCGCTCGCCTGGGACCGGATACCGCGCACCGGGACCGGCAAGGTCCGGCGCGCGGCGCTGCGCGAGCGCCTCGGCGTGACCCCCGAGACCTACGGGACGGGGAAGTGGACGTGAAGACGACCGCGCGTCCCGTGGCGGCGCCGGCGTCCCGCCCGCTGGACGGGACGGTCGTGCGCGCGTCCGGCGGCTCGGTCGCGGTACGCGTCGCCGCGGCCCGGCTGCGGGCGCTCGGCTGCCTGATCGAGACCGCTGATGGGCCGCCGCCACCGGACGCGCCCGCCGGGCTGCTGCGCGTCGTCCGGGCACCCTGGACCGCCGCCGGCGGCGCGCTGCCCGAATGCCGCATCGGCTGGTCCGGGCCCGTGCGGGTTCCGATGGCCGGTGAGCGCGACGTGCAGGCCGCCTGCGGCATCATGCACGTCCACGGACGCGCCACCGGCGGACCGCGCGCCCTGCGCATCGACTACGCCTCGGTATGCGCGGGCGTGCTCGCGGCCCAGGCCGTGACGGCGGGCATGCTGGCCGTGCTGCGGGGCGGGATGGCCGTGCGCGCGGCGACCTCGGTCGCCCAGGCCGCGGCGCTCGCCCTCACCCAGTACGTCGCCGTCGCCACCACCACCGACCCCGGCTCCGGCTCCTCCCGGCCGGAGCCGGGCCCCTCCCGGCCGGAGCCGGGTCTGGAGCGGACGCCGCCGTTCCGCTCGGCCGTCGGCGTCCGCTTCGAGATCGAGACGTTCCGGGCCGAGGCCTGGCTGCGCTTCTGGACCGAGGCGGGCGCCGAACGCTCCGCGATCGCCGCAGGCTGGACGCCGTTCCAGCAGCGCTTCGCCACCGCGACCTGCACGCTTCCCTCCGGCTTGCAGGCCACCGCCGCGGCGCTGGAGTACGCCGCGCTGCGCCGCGCCGCCGAGGCCGCCGGGGTCAGCATCGTCGCGGTGAACGGCGCCGGAACGCCGCTTCCGCCCGCGCCCTCCTCCCCTTGGCGGCTCCGCCCGCTCCCCTCCGCGCCCGCGACCGAGCCGGTGCACGCACCCGACGACCTGGCACAGCGCGAGGACGGCCCGCTGGCCGGGATCCGGGTCGTCGAGGCCGCCAACCGCGTGCAGGGGCCGCTGGCCGGGCACGTGCTCGGCCTGCTCGGCGCCGACGTCGTCCGCCTCGAACCGCCCGGCGGCGACCCGATGCGCGGCGTCCCGCCGATGGCGGGCCCGTTCTCGGCCCGGTTCCTCGCCCTCAACCGCGGCAAGGACGCCGTCGAGGCCGACCTGAAGTCGCGGGCGGGCCGCGCGACGGCGCTGCGGCTCGCCGCCTCGGCCGAGGTGTTCCTGCAGAACTGGGCGCCGGGCCGCGCCGCCCGGTTCGGGCTGGACGCCGCGGACCTGGCCGCCGTGCGGCCCGGCCTCGTCTACGCGTACGCGGGCGGCTGGGCCGACGTCCTTCCCGCGCCGCAGCCGATGGGCACCGACTACCTGGTCCAGGCGCACACCGGTGTCGCGGCGCTGCTGTCGGGACCGGGCCGCCCGCCCGCGCCGACGCTGATGACGATCATCGACGTGCTCGGCGCGCTGATCAGCGCGGAAGGCGTCGTCGCGGGCCTGCTCGGCGCCGCCCGGACCGGTGCCGGAGTGCGGGTCGAGACCGCCTTGGCCGACGCCGGCCGCCTCCTGCGCGAGAACGCCGCCGCCGGTCCCAGCACGGCCGGGGAGGCGGTGCCGGTCGTGTCCGATCTCGCGGTGATGGCGGCCGATCCCGCGTACGCCGCCCTTTTCGAAACCGATGGAGCCGCCTGCTACAGCCGCGCGCCGTGGACGTTCACGCGGGCCGCCGACCACCACAGAGGGGGATCATGAGAACCGCCGCTTCTCCTGCCTGGACATCGGCCAACGGCGTCACGCTGGCCGACCGGGTGCCCGCCGAGCTGCGGGCCGCCTGGACCGCGGACGGGCTGTGCCCCGGCCGGGACCTGTACGCGCTGTTCCGCGAGCACGTCCGTGCCGCGCCCGAAGCGGAAGCCGTCGTCGACGACGCGGGCGCGCTCACCTATGCCGCGCTCGACGGCCGCGTCCGCCGCGCCGCCGCCGCGCTGCACGCCGCGGGACGGGGGCCCGCCGACATCATCGCCGTCCTCCTGCCGAACGGGCGTGACGCGGTCGCCGCCGAACTGGCCGTCGCGGCGATCGGCGCCGTCGCCCTGCCGATCCCGCACACGCACGGGCCGATCGGCGTCGCGGGCCTCGTGCGGCGGTCGCGCGCCGCGGCGCTCATCGCGGCCGGGGACGCGATATCGACTTTCGGAGACGTCCCTGACCTGCAGCTATGGACGCCAGACGATGCGCCGCGTGCGGACGTCCACGGGCTGGACGAGGCCGGCACCGAGCAGGTCCGGGCATGGCGGCCGGCCCGTGTCGATGCGGAGGCACCGGCCCGCATCCTCGTCTCCTCGGGGTCGGAGTCGGAGCCGAAGATGGTGGCGTACTCCCACAACGCCATGGCGGGCGGGCGAGGCAACTACGTCGCCGCCCTGCGGCGCGGCGCCGACCGCATGCGCGCGCTGGTCCTGGTGTCCCTGGCCTCGTCGTACGGGTCGCTCGGGACGTCGGTGATCCTTGCCCGCCATGGCGGCACGCTGGTGCTGTTGCCGCGCTTCGACGCCGCCGCCGCGCTCGAAGCCGTCGGACGGCACCGTCCCACCCACGTGTTCGGCGTCCCCACGATGCTCTGGCGAATGGCCGAGTGCGACACCGATGCGGACCTCTCCTCGCTGCATGCCGTCGTTTCCAGCGCCGGTCCCGTGCACCAGCACGTCATGGACGCCTGCGTCCGCCGGTTCGGCATGCCGCCCATCAACATCTACGGGTCCAGCGACGGAGTGAACTGCCACACCGGACGCGGCCCGGACCGCTGGGAACCCGGGCTGGCCGGCGTCCCCGATCCCGACGTCGCCCGGATCAGCGTCCGCGACCGGCGGGGACGGTCGCTGCCGCCCGGCGAGGCGGGCGAGATCTGGGCGCTGGGCCCGATGACCCCGCTCTGCTACGTCGCGGCGCCGGACCTCGACGACCGGTACCGCGCGCCCGGCGGCTGGGTCCGCACCGGCGACCTCGGCAGGCTGGAGCGGGACGGGACGCTGCGGGTCCTCGACCGCCTCAAGCGCACGGTGATCCGCGGCGGCGTCAGCCTCTTCCCCGCGCAGGTCGAACGCGCGCTCATCGCCCATCCCGACATCACCGACGCCCACTGCGTGCCCGTGCAGGACCTCGACCTGGGCGAACGCATGTGCGCCTGCGTGGCCCCGCGCCCGGGGGCCCGGCCGCCGTCCCCGGCCGCCATCCTCGCCTGGCTGTCGGAACTCGGCGTCGACCGGCGCCAGCTGCCCGAACGGTTCCTGATCCTCCCGGAGCTGCCGGTCGGCCCCACGGGCAAGGTGAGCGTCAGCGCCCTCACCCGCCTCGCCGCCGAATCGGCCGTCCCCGCCGACGGTGTGCGATTGCCGGCCGGCTCGGATGCGGGGACCGGCCGGTGAACCGGGTCGCGGCCCCAGCGCCGTCCCACATCTTCGGCGACCGGGACGAGCACAACGGCGAACAGCATCGCCTGCTGAGCCTCGCCTACGACCCCTTCACCACCGAACGGCTCGCCCGGACGGGCGTCGGACCGGGATGGCGATGCCTGGAGGCCGGCGCGGGCAACGGGACCGTGGCGGTGTGGCTGGCCCGGCGCGTCGCCCCGACCGGCCGCGTCACGGCGACCGACGTCCGCCCTTCCGGCATCCCGGACGCTCCCGGGCTCGACGCCGTCCGGCACGACATCGTCCGCGACCCGCTGCCCGAAGGCGAGTTCGACCTCGTCCATGCCCGGCTCCTGCTGAGGCTGCTGCCCGAGCGCCTCGCGGTGCTGGACCGGCTCGTGCGCGCGCTCAAACCCGGCGGCATCATGCAGATCGACGAGTTCGACGCGGCGCGCGCCCCGGCCCTGCAAGCTCCCGACTCCGCCGCGCACGACCTGTACCGAACGTTCACGACGGCCAAGAACCGGCTCATGGCCGGGAGGAACGTCGACGTCGCCTGGGGACGCAAGGCGGCCGGCGCGATGCGTCGGGCAGGGCTCGTCGACGTCTCGTCGCAGTGCCGCCTGGAGCTGTGGACCTCACGCTCGCCGGGCCTGCAGCTCCTCGCCCACCACACCCGCCACCTGCGCGACGAGTTCGTCCGCGCGGGGATGACCGACAGGCAGCTGGCCGACGTGCGGGCGCTGCTGGCGCACCCCGGCTTCCGCGCCTGCTCATACGCGATGCATTCGGTGCAGGGGCGCCGTCCCGAGGAGGTGCGATGACCGGGAAGCGAATCGACGTCCATGCGGCGGCCCCCAGAGTTCATGCCGCGATGGCCGGGGTCGACGCGGCCGCGAGCGGGCCGCTCGAGCCGGCGCTGGCCGAACTCGTCCGCATCCGCGTCTCCGAGATCAACGGGTGCGCGGTCTGCCTCTCCCTCCACACGCGAGCGGCCCTGACCGCGGGGGAGGGGCAGGACCGCCTCCAGGCCTTGGCCTCTTGGCGCGAGAGCCCCCTGTTCACGGGACCCGAACGCGCCGCCCTCGCCCTCGCCGAGGCCATGACCCTGATCACCGCCGCAGGCGTGCCCGACGAGGTGGTCGTCGCCGCCCGCCAGCACTTCGACGAGACCCGGCTGACGCACCTGGTCTGGACGATCGCCGCCATCAACGCCTGGAACCGCGTCGGCATCGCCGCATCGGCCCCGGCCTGACCGCGTCGGGTTGCATGCAAAGCATCCATTGCATACATTGCATGCGTGCAGACGGACGTGGTGTACAGGCGGCTCCGTGACCTGATCGTCGCGGGACAGTACACGCCGGGCGAGCGGCTGACCGAGCTGTCGGTGAGCGCCGCGCTGGAGGTGAGCCGGACGCCCGTGCGGGAGGCGCTCCGCCGGCTGGAAGGCGACGGGCTCGTCGAGGGGACCGGACGGGGCGTGGTGGTCAATGCGCTTACACCCGAGCGGCTCGGCCACGCCTACGCGGTGCGCGCCGCGCTGGAGGCGCTCACCGCGGAACTCGCCGCCGACCGGCAGCGGGCCGGCCGCGTCCCGCCCGCCGACCTGGACGACCTCGAACAGCACGCGGCGCTGCTCGAGGAGGTCACGGCCGCCGGCGACCTCGACCGGGCCATCACCCTCAACCGGGGGTTCCACCGCGCGATCGCGGAGATGGCCGCGAACCCGATCGCGCTGGAGACGCTCGACCGGCTGTGGGACCAGATCATCGTCTCGACCCGCGACTCGCTCGCCCCACCGGACCGCCCGGACACGGTCGCCGACGAGCACCGGCGCCTCCTGCGGGCGATCGTCCAGGGCGACCGGGCGCTCGCCGGCCGCATCGCCGCAGACCACGCCAGCGCCACCGGCGCGACGCTCACCTGAGTAACGCCCGCCCGACCGACCGATTCGGATGACCAGAGGAGGACCCGCGATGCCGAAGACCCATCACTACGAGGTGACGGTGACCTGGACGGGCGACACCGGAACCGGGACGAGCTCGTACCGCGCCTACGAGCGGGCCCACGACGTGGAGGCCGCCGGCAAGCCGCCGATCGCGGGCAGCGCGGACCCCTCGTTCCGCGGCGACCCGTCCCGCTGGAACCCCGAGGAACTGCTCGTCGTGTCGCTGTCGCAGTGCCACATGCTGTCCTACCTCAGCCTTTGCGCGCGTGAGGGGATCGCCGTCACCGGCTACGTCGACCGGCCGCACGGGACGATGATCGAGACGCCGGACGGCGGCGGCCGGTTCGAGGAGGTCGTGCTGCGCCCCGAGGTCACTCTCGCGGACCCGGCGCGGGCCGACGAGGCGGCGCGGCTGCACGAGCGTGCCCACCAGGTGTGCTTCATCGCCGCCTCGATGAACTTCCCGGTCCGGCACGAGCCCGAGATGATGATGGTCTGACAACGTCACCGGGTGAGATGCTGGCGTGATGATGGGATCTCGCCAGCTCGAATACTTCCGGGCCGTCGCACGGGAACTGCACTTCACCCGGGCCGCGGAGGAGCTGCAGATAGCGCAGCCCGCGCTGTCCCAGCAGATCCGCAAGCTCGAACGGCAGCTCGGCGTCGCCCTGTTCGACCGCGACAACCATCGCGTGGAGCTCACCCCGGCCGGGGCAGCCCTCCTCGAGCACGCCGAACGGATCCTCGCCGACATCACGGCGGTGGAGGAGGAGATGCACGGCTGGGCCGCGGGGACGCGCGGCCGCATCCGGCTCGGCATCGCGCGCGGGCTGACGGTCAGGTTCGCCCGCCTGCTGGCCGAGTTCTCCGCCGGGTTCCCCGCGGTCGACGTCGAGCTGCGGGAGAACAACACCGAGGAGATGATCGCCGGGCTGCACGGCGGGCGGCTCGACGCGGCGACCGTCGTCCGGCTGCCCCCGCAGGAGGAGGGCCGCCGGCTCGCGTCGCTGCCGCTCGGCGAGGAGCCGCTCGTGCTCATCACGGCGGAGTCGGCGCCGCTCGCCGGCCGCTACCGGGTGCCGGTGGCGGCGCTGGACGGCATCGAGCTCGCCTGCTTCGCGCCGGGGTCGGCGATCCGGGAGATCGTGCTGTCGGCCCTCGCCGCGGCGGGGGCGGCGGCGCGGATCCGGCTCGAGACCCGCGAGTACAGCACGGCGCGGGCGATGGCGAGCGTCGGACTCGCCGCGGCCGTCGTCCCGCGCTCGATCGCGGAGGAGCCGGGGCTCCCGGTCGCCGTCGTCCGGCTGGATCCGGAGCCGACCTGGGCGCCCTCGCTGGCCTGGCCGGCGGGCCGCAGGCCCGGACCCGCGCTGTCGGCGTTCATCGCCTTCATGCGGGACCATCCGGACCTCGCGTCCGTCGCGTCATAAGCCAGAGATCTCACCAGCAGCTCATTCATGTCTTGGACATCTGACGCCGCGGGCGCGACGATCAACGTGTCCCGCACAGCGCGGGGGTTACCGGAAGAGGAGCGGCACGATGAACCGTGACGAGCGTGGGCGCAGGGCGTACGAGGGCCTGATGGGCGTGCCGGCCGAGCAGGCCTTCGGCGACGTGCGCCGCATTTCTCCGCAGATGTACGAGACCGTGCTCGACGGGGCGTTCGGTGGCCCGCTGGCGCGCGCGGAACTGTCCCGCCGGGACCGGGAGATCGCGAGCGCGGCGATCGTGGCGGCCCTCGGCGGCGCCGACCGGCGCCTGGCCAGCCACGTGCGCGGCGCGCTCCACCAGGGCGTCGAGCCCCACGAACTGCTCGCGCTCGCGGAGCACCTCGCCGTCTACGCGGGCTTCCCGCGCGCGCTCAACGCATTGGACGTCGTCAATGAGGTGCTGAAGGAGGCGGACGTCCCGGACCAGCCGGCCTTGCACCGCGTCCAGCTGGCCGACCACGAGACCGTGGTCGCGCAGAAGGGCGACCACGGGCCCGCGGTGATCCTTTCGCACTCCCTCGGCGTGGACTGGCGGATGTGGGAGCCGATCATGGATCGCCTTTCGCAGGGCCGCCGCGTCTTCGCCTACGACTTCCGCGGCCACGGCGCGGCGGCCGGCGCGCCCCGCCCGTTCTCCATGGACGACCTCGCCCGCGACATGGGCGGCGTCCTCGACGCGTTCGGCGTGGAGCGGGCGCACGTGGTCGGGCTGTCCATGGGCGGCGGCATCGCGCAGACGTTCGCGGTGCGCTCGCCCGAGCGCGTCGAGTCGCTGGCGCTCCTCGCCACCACCGACCACGCGTTCGGCGCCTTCGAGGGACGGGCGCGCTCCGGCGAGGTCGACGGCATGGAGGCGCAGATCGTCCCGACCCTGACGCGCTGGTTCACCGCCCCCGCGCTCGCGACGAACGGGTGGGGCGTGCAGTACGCGCGCGAGCTCATCCGGCGCTTCGACCCCGCCGACTGGGCCGCCGCCTGGCGCGCCTTCAAGGACGTCGACGTCCAGGGCAAGCTCGCCTCGCTCGACGCGCCGACCCTGGTCCTGGTGGGGGAGGAGGACTACTCGACCACGCCGGAGATCATGTCGGGCGTCGCCGAGCGCATCCCGGGCTCCACGTACGAGGTGCTGCCGGGGACGCCGCACATGCAGACGCTCGAGCAGCCCGGCCTGGTCGCCGACGCCCTCGACCGCTTCCTTCCGGCCGACCGCTAGAGCGCGCGCGTGGAGCCGTCCCCTGGGGGGCGGCTCCACGCGTTCTCGCCCGTGCGGGTGAGGCGAATGGCCCCCGCGGGGGAGGCGGCGGCTGGGCGCTCGCCGGGAGGCTCGCCACCATGAACACGGGTTGGACGCACCGGTGAGCGGCACCGCGGCACCGGTCGAGACGGACCAGGTCGGTGCCAGATGGTCGACGCTGCGCGTGGCGGGCGGCTACGGCGCCGCCCTGTCGCTGTCGCTGTATCTCCTGGTCAAGGTCGTATGGGTGGTCGCGGCGCTGCTCGGGCACACGCCGTCGTCCTTCAGCGACGGCGACTGGATCCTGCTGAACGCGGTCACCGTCGCCATGGCGGTCGTCGGCGTCGTCCTGGGGCTGCTCCTCGCGCAACCCCGGGGACGCCGCGTCCCGGCGGCGCCGGTGGTCTTCTTCGCCTGGATGGCGGCCGGGTTCCTCATCCCGATGATCCCCTACATGGTCGCCAGCGCATTCCTGGGCGGGGACTCGGGAGGCGGCTCCGGCAACTCGGGCGGCTCGGGCGGCGGGGACGCGATGCCGCCGTGGGAGGTGGTCTTCATCACCATCGGCTTCGCGGGCATGGCCGTGGGGCTCGCCATCGCGCTCCCCGTCTACCTGCGCGAGAGATGGCCGGCCGCGTTCCTCGGACGGGTCGGCGACCGCCCGCCCGCGCGCCTCGGCCGGACCCACCTGGGGGTGCTGTACCTCCTGGTCACAGCACTGGTCGTCCTCTGGACGTACTGGACCGCGGGCGGCACGCTCGGTCTCGCCCCCGCGCACCGCGACGTCATGAACGTCAACGGGCGACTGCTCATCGGCAACTCCGCCCTCTGGGCGGCCATGGGCGCCGCTGCGATCCGCGTCGTCGCTACAGGACGACCAAGGATGCCCTTGTGGATCCCGATGGCCGTCGCCTTCACTTCTTCGGGATCGTTGTTCGCATGGGCGGCGTGGAAGCTCCCTTGGGCGCTGATCAGGCCCGGCGGTTACGAGGCGCCCGAGTACCCGGCCGTCTCCGTCGTCCAGTACGGGCTGAGCATCGCCGCCGGAATCGTCATGCTCGCCGCACTCCTCAAAGCCGTCCGGTCACGCGACAGCGAACTCCGATGACCCGCGACCCGACGAAACGCCGCCCAAGGCCCGCCCCACCAGGTCCGCGCCGCACAAACCACCACCGCCCTCACCACCGGCTCTCGGCGTCGGGCGTCAGCGCCGGGCTTCGGCGGCCGGTCTTAGCGTCCGGCTTCGATGATGGGTGTCAGGAGCAGGTCGAGGCGGTCGCTGGTGCGGTCCGGTCGCAGCCGGTGGCCGTGCGCGAGGGTGGCGAGGCCGTGCAGCGCCCCCCAGGTCACCTCCGCGAGCGTCTCCACGTCCCGCTCGCCCGCGAGCGGCTCCAGCGCGGACACGAACTCCCCGAACGCGTCCCGGAGCTGCTCGGGCGACTCGCCGGTGCCGAACGTCACGTCGATCTGCTGGACGAACATCGCGTCGTACAGGGCCGGCCGCTCCCGGGCGAAGTCCAGGTAGGCGCCGGCGACCGCGCGCAGGACCTCCTCGGGCGCGGGCCTCGCCGTCCGCGCCTCCCGCAGGAGGCCCGCCAGCTCGCCGAACCCGTCCACTGCCACCGCCGCGACGATCGCGTCCTTGCCCTTGAAATGGCTGTAGAGGACGGGCTGGCTGTACTCGACGGCCTCGGCCAGCCGCCGGGTGGTGACCGACTCCCAGCCCTCGGCTTCGGCCATCTCCCGGGCGGCTCTGACGATCAGCCGGTGACGTTCTGCTCGCTCGCGCTCTCGGCGTTCTTGTACAGACATCCAGTGAATTCTAGCGTTGCTAGTGTATCGAGCAAGGCTATTGCTAGCCGAAATCGATGCTAGCAGTGCTAGGAAGTGGCTGTCACCGGACGCGTCCTCGCGGCTTGAGCGGGACGTCCGGAAGGGGCGGCGCCGGGATCGGCGGCCCGTCGTAACCGTGCACGACGCCGAACCCATCACCGGACGTCCAGTCCTCCCGCGCCCGGCGGATCTCCTCGCCCGACCGCGCGACGAAGTTCCACCACATGACGAGCTTCTCCGCGAACGGCTCGCCGCCCAGCAGCACCAGCCCGCTCGCCCCGTCGGCGCGCAGCCGCAGCTCGCGGCGGCCGCACCCGAGGTACACCATCGAGCCCGGCTCGGCCCGCACCCCGTCCACCTCCGTGACACCCGACATCGTGAGCGCCGCGTACTCGAAGTCCGGCTCGACGGGCAGCCGGACGTCCGCCCCGTCCGCCAGGGCGATGTCCGCGCCGACGATCGGGGTGAACACCGTGCCGGGCGAGGCGGCCCCGTCGAACTCGCCGAGGATCACCGTCCCGCTGAACCCGGGGCCGGTCACCACCGGCAGGTCGCCGTGGTGCTCGAACGCCGGGTCGGTGCGGCGGTGCGCGTCCGGCAGCGCCACCCACAGCTGCGCCCCGTGCAGGACGCGCGGATGATCGCGCGGCGACTCCTCCGAGTGGGCGATGGCCCGCCCCGCCGTCATCAGCCCCAGCTCGCGCGACCGGACGGTCTGCAGGCTCCCGAGGCTGTCGCGGTGCAGCACCTCGCCGTCGTGCAGCCAGCTCACCGTCTGCAGCCCGATGTGCGGATGCGGCGGCACCTGCATGCCGGGCTGATCGGCGATGTCGTCGGGGCCGTAGTGGTCGACGAAGCACCAGGCGCCCACCATCCGGCGGCCCAGGCTCGGCAGCAGCCGCCGGACGAACGTGCTCTCGCCCAGAGGCACACGGCGCGGCGGCAGCACCTCGTGCACCGGCCCACCCGGGACGTCCTCCCGGCCCCCGCACGCGACGGCGCTGGGCCGCACATCAAGATTGCTCACGGCACCGACTCCCTCCTGAGGAACACCGTATGCAACGCCGCCGCCACGGCCCCGCCCGGGACCGCCGGTGTGCACGCCGCATCGCTCCGCGCGCCGCTCCCGGGGCGCGGAATCGGAAGTGGTGCGCGGGGGTTTGAACGAACGTGATGCACGGTGAGTACAAGGTCCCCGGCGGCAAGCTCGTGGTCGCCGACGTCGACGTCGTGGACGGCCTGCTGCGCCGCCCCAGGATCAGCGGCGACTTCTTCATGGAGCCCGACGAGGCGCTCGAGGCCATCAACGCCGCCCTGGACGGGCTGCCCGCGGGGCTGGAGGCCAGGGAGATCGGCGCCCGCGTCCAGGCGGGGCTGCCGGCCGGGACCGTGATGCTGGGCATCACCGCCGAGGCCGTCGGCATCGCGGTGCGGCGGGCCATCGCCCACGCGTCGGACTGGCGCGACCACGAGTGGCGGCTGATCCACGAGCCGCCGCAGGAGCCCGCGCTGCACATGGCGCTCGACCAGGTGCTCGCGGAGGAGGTCGGCGCGGGACGCCGGCCGCCGACGCTGCGGGTGTGGGAATGGGCGTCGCCGGCCGTGGTCATCGGCAGCTTCCAGTCGCTGCGCAACGAGGTCGACGCCGAGGAGGCCCGGCGGTACGGCGTCGAGGTCGTGCGGCGCATCAGCGGCGGCGGCGCGATGTTCGTCGAGCCCGGCAACACGATCACCTACTCGCTGTACGCGCCGGGCTCGCTCGTCGCGGGCATGTCGTTCGCGGAGAGCTACGCGTTCCTCGACGACTGGGTGCTGGGCGCCCTCGGCGAGCTCGGGATCCGCGCCTGGTACCAGCCGCTCAACGACATCACCTCCGACGAAGGGAAGATCGCGGGTGCGGCGCAGAAGCGCCTCGCCGGCGGCGCCGTGCTGCACCACGTGACGATGTCCTACGACATCGACGCGGCGAAGATGCTGCGCGTGCTGCGGATCGGCCGGGAGAAGATCTCCGACAAGGGCATCGCGAGCGCGGCCAAGCGCGTCGACCCGCTCCGCCGGCAGACCGGCCTGCCCCGCGAAGAGATCATCGACCGGATGATCGCGCACTTCCGGAGCCGGTACGGCCTGGTCGCGGACGGGCTGACCGAGGACGAACTCCGCCTCGCCGACAAGTACGCCGCCGACAAGTTCACCGCGCCGGAGTGGACCGCCCGCGTCCCCTGACGGCGCCGCCGCTCGGCCCGGAGTTCGGCTCGGCACTCGGCTTGGTATTCGGCTCGGTGCTGGGCGCCGAGGTGGAGAGGTCACGGCTGCGCCACCTCCCGCCGCGTGCCGGTCTCGGCTGACAGGCGGACGGCGTCGAGGAGCCGGTGCACGCGCAGGCCCGCGTCGAAGCCGGGGACGCTCCGGCCGCCCGTCCGGATGTCGTCGGCGAAGCGGGCGTAGAACTGCGCGACGTTGAGGACCTCGACGCCGCGCGCCGGCTCGGGGACCCACAGGTACTCGTCCGGGATGCGCAGCTCTTCGCGGGGCGATCCGTGGCCGCGGGCGCCGCGGAGCGCCAGGGCGCCGATCTGGACGCCGGCCGCCGCGCCCGGGCCGGGGGAGACGAGGGCGAGGTCGCCGTCCGTGCCCGCGATCTCGATCTGGGTCCGGGCGGCGGTGACCTTGGCGTCGTGGACGTGCACGACGGCGGTGGCGCCGCCGGCGAGGACGGCGGCGACGGCGATCTGGTCGGGGCTCGTGACCTTCACCGTCTCGTCCGTGCCGGCCACCGTGTACGCGGTGCGCTGCACGGCCAGTTCCGCCGACAGGGCCGTGACGTCCCCCGCGAGGTGTTCCAGGACGTCGAGGGTGTGGCCGGCGCCGACCTCGAGCGTCCCGGCTCCGTTGGACGGGTCGAGCGTGTAGGCGGCGAAGCCGGGGATCTCGCCGGTGCCGCCCTTGCCGCGCGCCGCGTACACGTTCACCGAGGTCACCCGGCCCACGTATCCGTCGGCGACGAGGTCTCGCGCGTATCGGACGGCCGGGGAGAAGCGCGCCTGCAGGCCCACGGCGTGCCGGACGCCGGCGTCGCGCGCGAGGCGCAGCAGCCCCTCGGCCTCCGCGGTGGTGAGCGCCAGGGGCCATTCGCAGTAGACGTGCTTGCCCGCGCCGAGCGCCGCGCGGATGAGCGCGTCGTGGGCCGGCACCTTGACGGTGATCACCACCAGGTCGACCTCGGGATGCGCGGCGAGTTCGGCGGCGTCGGTGAAGGCGTGCGGGACGCCGAACCGGTCGGCCGCCGCGCGGGCGCTGGCGGCCCGGCTGGTGCCGACGGCTGTGATCTCGTAGCCGGGCAGGGCGCGGAGCGCCGGGATGTGCGCCCGCGCGGCCCAGCCCCGGTCGGGATTCGCTCCGACGACGCCCACCCGGATCCTGCCGTCCGCCATGCCGCCCCCTCCGTCAACCGGACGTGTCTCGTCCGCTTCCGAGGAGGGTAGCGCAATCGGACGCGGCTCGTCCACTTAAACGGAGAGTCGGCGTCCGATTGGCGGGGCGGGCGTTCGGGCGGGGTGCGCGGAACTCCGCGGCCGTGTCGTGCGTCCACCTCACATGCAGGTCGCCGTGCCGTGCGCCTGCCCGTAGGTTGTCGGCATCGGTTGACGACGAGGAGCGTTATGTCCATGCAGAAGGGCGCCAACACCGCGGTGCCGGTCGCCGCGGTGCGCGTCGAGGTCGGTTGGCAGGGCGGCCCGGGGGTGCCGGACGCCGACGCGTCGGCGCTGCTGCTGACCGAGTCCGGCCGGGTGCGCTCGGACGACGACTTCGTCTTCTACAACCAGCCGGCGCACGCGTCCGGCGCGGTGCGGCACGAGGGCAAGCAGCAGGGGCCCGTCATCGTGGACGCCCTCTCGGCGGACCTGGACCGGGTCGAGCCGGGCGTGGACAGGATCGTGATCGCGGCGTCCGCGGACGGCGGGACGTTCGGCCAGTTCCAGGGGCTGTACGTGCGGGTCGCCGACGCTTCGGGCGGTACCGAGATCGCGCGGTTCGACAGCCAGGGCGCGACGAGCGAGACCGCGTTCGTGCTCGGCGAGCTGTACCGGCGCCAGGGCGGGTGGAAGTTCCGCGCGGTCGGGCAGGGATACGACACCGGGCTCGCGGGCCTGGCCACCGACTTCGGCATCTCCGTCGACGACCCGGGCCAGGGGGCGGCCCCGCAGGCCCCGCCGCCTCCGCAGGCGCCCGCTCCCGCGCAGCCTCAGCCGCAGGCGCCGCCGCCTCCGCAGGCCCCGCCGGAGCAGTACGCGCCGCCCGGCGGCCAGTACATGCCGCCTCCGCCCGGCCAGTACGCGCCGCCCCCTTCGGGGCCGGGCCAGTACACTCCGCCGCCAGGGCCGGGCCAGTACGCGCCCCCTCCCGGGCCGGGCCAGTACGCGCCCCCTCCCGGCGAATACGCGCCGCCACCGCCGCCCGGCGGCCAGTACATGCCGCCTCCCCCTCCGGGGCAGTACGCTCCTCCGCCCGCGCCCGGATACGGACAGCCGCAGGGGCCGCCTCCGCAGGGACCGCCTCCCCAGGCGGCGCCTCCGCAGGCCCCCGCGCCGGAGGGCGGGAAGATATCCCTGACCAAGAGCAAGCCGACGGTGTCGCTCACCAAGCACGGCGCGACCTCCGGCCACATGCGCGTCAACCTCAACTGGACCGCGCGCGAGGGCGTCGCCAAGGGACGGCTCGGCAAGCGGCGCCGCGGCGTCGACCTTGACCTCGACCTGTGCTGCCTCTGGGAGCTGCAGAGCGGCCGCCGTGGCATCATCCACGCGCTCGGCGACATGGGCGCGCTGGACCGGCCGCCGTTCATCAAGCTCGACGCCGACGACCGCACCGGCGCGATCGAGAGCGGTGAGAACCTCACCATCAACCTGGACCACACCGCCGACTTCAAGCGGATCCTGGTCTTCGCCGAGATCTACGACGGCGCGGACGACTTCCGCGGCCTGGACGCGATCGCCACCCTGTTCCCGGTGAACGCGCCGCCGATCGAGATGCGCATGGACGACTGCATGGACGGCTCCCGCGACGCCGTGCTCGCGCTCATCGAGAACGTGGGCGGGGAGCTGGTCGTCCGCCGCGAGGGCCGGTTCGTGCTGCCGCCGCCGGGCCGTCCCCGCTGGGGGAAGATGTCGGTCGACGAGGCGTACGGCTGGAACCTGGAATGGGTGGCCGCCCGCGGCAAGGACTGAGCACGGGTACGGCAGGGGGCGCGCGAAGGCCTGTGGCGTGCGCCCCCTGCCGTGGGACGGCCGGTGACACTGGCGAACGCGCGTCCGGGGTCGTCAGGCCTTGACGGCGTCGGCGAGCTTCTTGTCGCGGGCCACCCGCACCAGCGCGGCGCTCAGCCGCGCGAGGTCCTTTTCGGGGACCTTGGAGGCGAGCTTGCCGGCGTCGGTGGGCAGACCCACCCGCTCCGCGCCCTTCTTGACCTGCGAGTCGACGTAGGGGCGCAGCCACGGCCACATCGCCTGGGCCTCTCGGCAGAAGATGTCCACGCCCGTTGGCCCGATGCCGGGGAACTCCTGGAGCAGCTCGGCGGCCTTGTGCGGATCGCGTCCCGCCTCTATGGCTAGCTTGCGCAGGTCGCCCTTGTACTTGTCCTGGACTATCTCCGCCATGTCCCCGAGCCGCGTCGCGGTGCTCTCGTCATAGCGGACGTAGTGGCCGCGCCCCAGCGCGTCCACCCGTTCCTGCCAGGTCAGCTTGGCCATACCGCGGGGCGTACCGCCGCCCGCCTCGAACAGTTCCCGTGCGGCCGCCAGCGCGATGTCCGACGAGATCCGGGCGCTCAGCAGGTTCGCCATGACAAGCAGTTTGAAGAGCGCGGCGGGCTGGTCCTTCAACGGAATCCCCGCCTCCTCGGCGAACGTCTCCCCGGACTCGCGCAGCAGCTTCCTGACGACAGCGTCCATGGCTTGCACCTCCCGTAACGCGACGCGTACCCGGGCTGAGGGGGATGACTCATGCGCCCGCGCGGGAGCGCCGTCACAGAAGGCTGAGCTGTCCCTCCCCGGCGAGCGGGTCGCGGTGCTTCTTCAGGTGCCGCCACCGGGGCAGATCGTCGAGGTAGGACCAGGAGAGCCGGTGATGCGGGGTCGGCCCGGACTCCTCCAGGGCCCGCTGGTGGACGGGCGACGGGTATCCGGCGCTGTCGGCGAACCCGTAGCCCGGGTGCTCGTCCTCCAGGTCCGCCATCAGGCCGTCCCTGTGGACCTTCGCCAGGACCGACGCCGCCGCGACCGTCACCGACCGCTGGTCCGCCTTGATCTCGCAGCGAACCCGCCACGGGCGGCGCAGGAAGTCGTGCTTGCCGTCCAGGATCACCACGTCCGGCGTATGCGGCAGCGCCTCCAGCGCGCGGACGGCGGCGCGGCGCAGCGCCTCGGTCATGCCGACCTCGTCGATCTCCTCAGGGGCGGACGCGCCGATCGCGTGCCCGGCCAGCCAGCCCGGCAGGACGTCGGCGAACGCGGCGCGGTGCGCGGCCGTGAGCAGCTTGGAGTCGGTCAGCGCGACGGTCCGGTCGCCGCGCCCGCGCAGCACCGGCGGCGCGCTGAGGTCGGTCATCGCCGCGCACACCACGACCGGGCCCGCCCAGGCGCCGCGGCCGACCTCGTCCACGCCCGCGATCCGGACCGGCCCGCCGCCGAGCGCGTCCCGCAGCTCCCGCTCGATCTCGTATCCGGCGGTACGGGGCACGCCCCCGGGCGCCGGGGAAGCGGGATCGAGGCCGGGCAGCGCGTCGGCCGCGCCGGTGGAAGGGGCGTCCTCAGGGACGTGTTCGGTGGTCACAGCCAGCCATTGTGGCGGGCCGTGCCCACCGCCTCGATGCGATTGCGCGCACCCGTCTTGCCGATCGCCGAGGACAGGTAGTTGCGGACGGTGCTCTCCGACAGGTGCAGGCGCCCGGCGATGTCGGCGATGGTCGCGCCGTCGGACGCGGCCGACAGCACGTCCCGCTCCCGCTCGGTCAGCGGGTTCGGGCCCACCGACAGCGCCGCGGTCGCCAGGGCCGGGTCGACGACCTGCTCCCCGGCCAGGACGCGGCGGAGCGCCGCGACGAGGTCCTCGATCGGGCCGTCCTTCACGAGGAAGCCGCTCGCGCCCGCCTCCATCGCCCGGCGCAGGTAGCCGGGACGGCCGAACGTGGTGACGATGAGGACCTTGCAGCCGGGCAGGTCGCGGCGCAGGTCGGCCGCGACGTCCAGGCCGCTGCGGCCCGGCATCTCGATGTCGAGCACCGCCACGTCCGGACGCGTCCGCAGGGCCTCCTCGAGCACCCGCGCACCGTCACCGACCTGGGCGACGACCTCCAGGTCCTCTTCGAGGCCCAGCAGCAGCGCGAGCGCGCCGCGCATCATGCCCTGGTCCTCGGCGAGCAGAACTTTGATCACGGGCTTCCTCCCGGCCCCATTGTCCACCGGCGCCACGGAGGCCGCCGTCCGGCTCCGGACCGCGGCCCCGCCGTCCGGCTCCGGACCGCCGCCGCGGCCGTGCGCCGCCTTGCCGTCCGCTGGGCGGCGCCCATCAGATCGGCACGGTCGCCGTCAGCAGGAACCCGCCGCCGGGCGCCGGCCCGGTCTCGAGGGTGCCGCCGGCGGCCTCCATCCGTTCCGCGAGGCCCCGCAGGCCGTGCCCGCCCGGGCCGAGCGAAAGGCGGAGGGCGTCCGCGCGGAGCCGATCGCCGTTCCCGCCGGCTTCGTCCGCCTGCATGGTGTCGACCGCTTCCGCTGTGTGCCGGCCAGGGCCGGTCCCGTCGTCGATGATCTGCACGGTCGCGCTGCCGCCGTCATTGCGGATCGTGATGGTGCAGTGCCGGGCGCCGCTGTGCCGGATCACGTTCGTGACGCCCTCTCGCACCGCCCAGCCGAGCAGCGCGTCCGGTTCCGGCGGCAGCGGCGGCCCGGCCCGCCGGACGGCCGCGTCCACGCCGGAGTCCGCCAGCGCGGTGACCGCCGCGTCGAGCTCGTCGCCGAGGCCGCGCCCGCGGTACCCGGAGACCGCCTGCCGCACCTCGCCGAGGGCCTGGCGCCCGACGTTCTCGATGTCGGCGGCCTGCTCGGCGGCCACGGCGGGATCGCGCTCGGCGACCAGCCGGACGGCCTGCGCCTTCACGACCATGAGCGACAGCGTGTGGCCGAGCAGGTCGTGCAGGTCCCGGGAGAAGCGGAGCCGTTCCTGCTCGACGGCCGCCTTCGCGAGTTCCTCCCGCGCCTCGCGGAGCATCCGGATAACGGTGAACAGGCGCAGCAGTACCGCCGTCACCAGGGCCGCGGTCACCACGCCGTACCAGCTGCCGAGAATCGTCTGGCCGTCCTCCCCGGCGGCCGCCGAGACGATGATGCACAACGCCGAGACCCCTCCGATCCCGACGAGCATCGGCAGTTCCGGGCCCTTCGTCTGGCGGGGCATGTGCCCCACCACGACGCCGGTGGCCAGCCCTAGCAGCGGCCATAGCGTGAACCACCGGTGCCCGAAGGCGGCGGTGGAGGCGGACGCCACGCCCGCCTCCACGATCAGCAGCCCCACCGGCACCTTGATGGGCACCCGCCCGTCGAAGGCCGTGCGAGCGACGGCGATGTGCACGACCGTGAACGCGAGCAGCGCGGGGACCGCCGCCCACACCGGCTGGGACCGGCCCTCGACGACGTCGCGCAGCGGCCACAGCAGGATGACCAGCCAGAAGACGAACGCGCCGCCCTCGGGGCCATTGCGGTCCAGCTTGTCCAGGTCAAGGTCGGGCGTCCGCCGGGGCGGGGCGTCCTTCCACAACTTCACCCGCTGCTCTCCTCGTTCACGCGGAAACGGTACGCGGGAGGCGGCGCTCACGCCGAACGCGCCGAGCGCCGGTAGCCGTACACGGCGATGACGGCGAACAGCGCCGCCCATCCCGCGAGCACCAGTACCCCGGTCAGGGACGGGGCGTCGCCGTCCGTCACGCGCCAGGAGAGCTCCCCGTAGCGGTTGATCGGCGTGGCGGTGGCGAGGCGCTCCAGCCAGCCCGGGAACTTCGAGATGGGAACCCACAGCCCGCCGAGCAGGGACAGCCCCATGTAGCAGACGAGGCCCGCCATCTGCGCCTGGTGGCCGGTGAGCAGGTAGCCGAGGCCGATGGCGAGGACGGCGATGGGCGCGATGCCAACCCAGAGCAGCACCAGTACCCCGGCCCATTGACCGGCGCCGAGCGACACCCCGTTAACCAGGGCACCCGCCAGGCACACCGACAGGATCGGCGGGAGCGTGACGACCATCGCGCACAAGGCCCGTCCAACGACGACCTCCAGCGGCCGTAGCGGGAGGAGGCGTAGTTGCCGTATCCAGCCGATCGGCTTGTCCTCGGCTATGGACACCCCGCTGCCCATGACCGCGCCGATCGCGCCGAACCCGGCCATGCCCACCATCGAGTACACCGAGCCGCCGTTCCCGGGCTCACCGGTGAGGTCCAGCGAGGTGAACACCAGGTACATGGTCAGGGGCGAGATCAGGCTCATCACCAGGTAACCCGGATCGCGCAGGAGCCGCACCATCTCCAGCCGGACGTAGTGCACGATCACCGTGCTCCTCCTTCGGCGCTCGCGGCGCGGCCATGGGGCAGGGTGAGGCGGCCATGGGTCAGGGTGAGGAACGCCTCCACCAGCCGGGCGCCCGTCACCTCAAGGTTCCGGACGCAGCCCGCGTCGGCGAGCGCCAGGACGGTCGCGTCGGAGTCGGTGGTGTGCAGCCTGGCCCGGCCGCCGCTGATCTCGCTGCTGACGACGCCCGGCAGCACGTCCAGGGACGGCGCTCGGCCCGCCAGGTCGAAGCTGACCGTGCGGCCCGGCACGCGCCGCTTGATGCTCTCGCTCGTGCCGTCGGCGACGACCCGTCCGCGGTCCAGGACGACGATGCGGTCCGCGTGGTCGTCGGCCTCCTCCACGTAGTGCGTGGAGAACAGCACCGTGCCGCCCTTTTCCGCGTACCCGCGGACCACGGCCCACAGTTCCCGGCGTGCCTCGATGTCGAGTCCCGTGGTGGGCTCGTCAAGGACGATCAGATCGGGCGCACCCGCCATGGCGATCGCGAACCTGACCCGCTGGGCCTGCCCGCCCGACAACCGATCGGCCTTCCGCCCGGCCAATTCCGCGATCCGCGCCGCCTCCATCAGCTCGGTAAGAGCGGGCACGGTGCGGGTGTGTCCGATTGCCTTGGCCTTCCTGGCATAGGCGAGCCGGACGAAACCGAGCAGTTCGCGTACGGTCACCCCGCCGATCAGCCTGCCGCTCTGCGGCATCGCCCCGACACGGCCCGCCCGCACGGCCTGCTCAGGGGTCGTCCCCAGGAGCGCGACCGTGCCGGAGTCCGGTTGCAGCAGGCCGAGCAGCATGCCGATGGCGGTCGACTTGCCGGCTCCGTTCGGCCCGAGGAGCGCTACGGACGTCCCCCGGTCGAGCCGTAGGTCGAGCCCGTCCACCGCCCGCACCGCCCCGTAGCTCTTGGTGACGCCGGCGAACTCGACCGCGCTCGCCGTCTCCGTCGTCTGGACTGTCATGCCGGTGACGCTACGGATCGCGCCATGGCCGGTTGCAGAGCCGAACCTCTGGTTCTTCGCAGGACAAATGTCCTGGTCTCCCGGCGGCGCGAACAGGACTCCCGACCGGGCGGCGTTCCCCGGAGTCAATGAACGCGGCGCGGGGAGTCCCGTTCGGGCCTGTCCTGCGCTTTACTCGCTTATTGATGGCTTTGTTTGGCAGGTCCCGCTCCCGCCCGGCGAAGGACGCCGCGGCACGGGATCTCTTCGAGCGCCTGCGCTGGCGCTACTTCCAGATCCCGGCGGGGCTGCGCTTCCTCGGCGGGGTGCTGCTGGTCGCCCTGGTGCTGTCGGCGGTGGTCGTCGTGGACGGGCCGGTCCTCGGCACGGCGG
This sequence comes from Actinomadura sp. NPDC048394, assembly GCF_040651755.1. Classification (NCBI taxonomy): domain Bacteria; kingdom Bacillati; phylum Actinomycetota; class Actinomycetes; order Streptosporangiales; family Thermomonosporaceae; genus Actinomadura; species Actinomadura sp. NPDC048394. The sequence goes on from NZ_JBEZJL010000007.1 coordinate 84,807, forward strand.
CGTTCGCGGTCATCCTGCTCATCGTCGTCCACCTGACGCTCCGCTCGCCCACCGGGATGGCGGTCGTCGCGGTCGTCGCGTCATGGCTGGCGCTGTCGGTGCCGCTGGGCCGGCTCTACCCGGACGGCGGGCACCCGCCCTACCTGAGCCCGGAACTGCTGCTCGCGCTGCTGGCCCTGCCGGTGGCGTTCATGGCGTTCCGCCTGCGCGGGTACGCGCCCTGGCGGACGGCGCTGCTGGCGCTCGCCGCGGCGGGCGTGGCGACCGCCGCGCTCGCGCACCCGCTTCCGCAGGCGAGCGTGCTGCCGGGATGGGCCGCCGCCTTCGCGGTGCTCGCCTACCGCTGGGACCAGGCGCGGCGCGCGGTGCCGGCCGAGGCGTACGAGACCGGCTGGGTCCAGGAACAGGCCACCCCGAAGGGGGACGGAACGGTGGGATCTCGGCGGAACCCCTCCGGCGCGGAGAAGCGCGACCGCCCGGACCGGCGCGATACCGGAGGGTCCGCCCGGCCCTCATCCGGCGCGTCGCGCGACGACGCGTCCGGGCCGTCCTCTGGAGCGGCGGCGGCCGCGCAGGCGGCTCACCGGCCGCGTGGGGCCGCTCAGGCGGCCGAAGCCGCCGGCGTCGCGGACCCGGCGGCGTCCGGTGACGCCTCCGGGGCGAACGAACCCGGCATCTCGGTCGCGGAGGCGCTCGCCGAGCTCGAGGCCATGATCGGGCTGGAACCCGTCAAGCGGCAGGTGCGCTCCATCGCCGCGTCCATCGAGGCCGCCCACATGCGCGCCGCCGCGGGCGTCCCGACGGAGAAGCCCATGCGGCACTTCGTGTTCGTCGGGCCGCCCGGCACCGGCAAGACCACCGTCGCGCGCGTGCTCGCGAAGATCTTCTATGCGTTCGGGCTGCTGCCCAAGCAGACGGTGGTGGAGGCCCATCGCGCCGACCTCGTCGGGGAGTTCCTGGGCGCCACCGCCATCAAGACCAACCGGCTCATCGACTCCGCCCTGGGCGGGCTGCTCTTCATCGACGAGGCGTACGCGCTCGTCAACTCCGCCGAGGGCCAGCCCGACCGGTTCGGCGACGAGGCCGTGCAGGCACTCCTCAAGCGCGCCGAGGACGACCGCGACAACCTGGTGATAATCCTCGCCGGATACGACGCGCAGATGGAGGAGTTCCTCGGCTCCAACCCCGGCCTCGCCTCCCGCTTCGGCACCCGCGTGCGCTTCCCGTCGTACCGGCCCGCCGAGCTGCTCCGGATCGCCGAGTACCACACGGGCCTGCGCGAGGACCGGCTCTCGGCCGGCGCCCGCAGCCGGCTGTCCGCCCGCTTCGAGGAGGTCGAGCGCCGCGGCATCGTCGACGAGCTGGGCAACGGACGGTTCGTCCGCACGCTCACCGAGGCGGCGGCGCGCGCGCGGGACGTACGCGTCGTCGACGCCGTCGCCTCCTCCGGCGATCCGGCCGCGCCCACCGCGGACGACCTCGTCACCCTGCTGGAAGAGGACGTCGAGACGGCCTTCGCGGAGGTGACCGAGCGGTACCGGGGCTACGCCGAGACGCCGACGCTGGACGAGGCGCTCGGCTCGCTGGACGCGATGATCGGGCTGGAGCCGGTGAAGCGGCAGGTCCGCGAGATCGCCGCGCAGCTGCAGGTGGCGCGGATGCGCCGCGAGCAGGGGCTCGTCACCCGGCCGCCGACGCGGCACTTCGTGTTCACCGGCCCGCCGGGCACGGGCAAGACGACGGTCGCGCGGGTCCTCGGCCGGATCTTCGCGGCGTTCGGGCTGCTCGCGCGGCCGGAGGTGGTCGAGGCGCAGCGCGCCGACCTCGTGGGCGAGCATCTCGGCGCGACCGCGCTGAAGACGAACAAGGTGGTCGACTCGGCGCTCGGCGGAGTGCTGTTCATCGACGAGGCGTACGCGCTGACCAACCCCGGCTACTCGGGAGGCGACGCGTTCGGCGCCGAGGCCGTGCAGGTCCTGCTGAAGCGCGCCGAGGACGACAGGGACCGCCTCGTGGTCGTCCTCGCCGGATACGAGGCCGACATGGAGCGCTTCCTGGCGTCCAACCCGGGGCTCGCGTCGCGGTTCGACGTCCGCGTGGGATTCCCCTCCTACGGTCCCGACGAGTTGCTGCGCATAGCCCAGCTGATAGCCGAGCAGGGCGGCGACCAGTGGGAGGAGCGCGCGCTCGACGACCTCGCGCTGGTCTTCCAGCGCGTCTGCGGGACGGGCCGCATCGACGAGCTCGGCAACGGCCGCTTCGCCCGTTCCCTGTACGAGAAGGCGTGCGCGTGCCGGGCGCTGCGGGCGGCCGGGCTCGGATCCGCCGCGACCGCCGACGACCTGACCGTGCTGACGGCCGACGACGTGCGCGACGCCTTCGCGGAGCTCACCCACCGCCTGGCCTGAGCCCCGGCCCGGGACGAATCCGTCGGTGGCCCGGTGTGTAATCAGGGGATGACCTCGGTTACGTGGGCGCAGGTGCTGGCCTGGCGGATGCGGCGGCAGTTCATCGAACCGCCCGGCGGCGCGTCGGCCGTCGAGATCGCCCGCCGATTGGCGGGCGTGCAGGCGCAGGTCGCGTCCGCCGCCGAGCTCGCCGTCGCGGTGCGTCAGGCGAAGCCCAGTCCGGGTGAGGTGGCGAGCGCGGTCCTGGGTAAAAGGACGCTCGTTAAGACGTGGGCCATGCGGGGCACCCTGCACCTGCTTCCGGCCGACGAGGCCGCCGCCTATCTCGTGTTGTGCGCGGCGATCCGCAACTGGGAGAAGGCCGCCTGGCAGCGGACCTTCGGCGCGACCCCCGCCGATCTGGAGGCGATCGCCGGAGCGGCCGCCGAAGCGCTCGCGGGCGGGGACGCGCTCACGCGCGAGGAGCTGACCACCGCCGTGGTGGAGGAGACGGGCTCGCGGCATCTCGCGGAGGTGCTCGGCTCCGGGTGGGGCGTCCTCCTCAAGCCACTGGCCTGGTGGGGCGTCCTCTGTTACGGGCCGCCGCAGGGAACGCGGGTCACCTTCACGTCGCCCGAGCACTGGCTTCCGGCATGGAAGGGGCTGCCGCCCGTCGACGAGGCCGCCCGTACGGTCGTCCACACGTACCTCGGTGCGCACGGGCCCGCCACCCCGGAGATGTTCGACAACTGGCTCATGCGCAAGGGCAACCGCAAGAAGGACGTGAAGGGCTGGTTCGCCGCCGCCGCGGACGGCCTGTCCACGGTCGACGTCGAGGGCGTCCCCATGTACGTGCAGGAGGAGCACGTCGAAGAGCTCCAGGCGACCGCGCCCGCCACGTCGGTACGGCTCCTGGGGGCGTTCGACCAGTACGTCCTAGGCGCGGGAACCGGCGCGCCCTACCTGATACCGGCCGAGCGCCGCGCCGAGGTGAGCCGTACGGGCGGCTGGATATCGCCGGTCGTCCTGCACGAGGGACGCGTCGCCGGAGTGTGGGAGGCCAAGGACGGAAACCCGTCCGTTACGGCGTTCGAAGACCTTCCCGCCGCGCCGCTGGAAACCGAGAGAGCCCGCCTAGGACGGCTGCTTGCCTGACCGTCGGCGGGGGCGCGCGCCGAGGTTCCAGAGGACCCCGGCGTGATGCGGCCTGCGGTCACCCGCATAGGGTGCGGTTCGTGGACGAGCGGGACGAGCCGGTCGAATACCGGCAGAAGCGTTACCAGCCGCCGGAAGGCGCGACCGAGCTGCTGCTGATCCGCCACGGCGCCTCCGCGCCGGCCCGCCCGGACGCGCCGTTCCCGCTGGTGGACGGCCAGGGCGACCCCGAGCTGGCACCGGAGGGCCGCGAGCAGGCCGACCGGGTCGCCGAGCGGCTCGCCACGACCCGGCTGGACGCCGTCTACGTGACACCGCTGCGCAGGACCGCGCAGACCGCCGCCCCGCTGGCGCGCAAGCTCGGCATCGAGCCGCGCGTCGAGCCCGCCCTGCGCGAGGTGCATCTCGGCGAGTGGGAGGGCGGCCTGTTCCGCAAGATGGTCGCCGAGAACGACCCGGTCGCCCAGCGCATGGTCGCGGAGGAGCGCTGGGACGTCATCCCCGGCGCTGAGAGCGACGAGGCGTTCGCCGAACGGGTCCGGGAGGGGCTCGGGCGGGTCGCGGCCGCTCATCCCGGCGGGCGCGTCGCGGTCTTCACCCACGGCGGCGTGATCGGGCAGGCGCTCGCGGCCGCCACCGGGTCCCGGCCGTTCGCGTTCCTCACCCCCGACAACGGGTCCATCTCGGTGCTGGTGTGGATGAACGGCCTGTCGTCGATCCGCGGGTTCAACGACGTCTCGCATCTGGACTGGTCCGCGCCCGCGCCGCTGTCCTGACAGGAGGCGTGTCCCTAGAGGCTCCCTAATGCTCCCTAGAGGCTCCCTAGCGCGAACCGCCGTCAGCTCCGGAACCGGATGTGCTGCCCTGGACGCAGTTGCGCCGCGTCCGGCACCGACGCCGCAGCGAGCACCGCGACGACCGGGTAGCCCCCGGTCGTCGGATGGTCGGCCAGGAAGATGATGGGCAGGCCGCTCGGCGGCACTTGGATCGAACCGGTGACCATGCCCTCGCTGCCGAGTTCCCCGCCGCGCGACCGCGCCAGCGGCGGCCCGTCGAGCCGGACGCCCACCCGGTTGCTGTCCGGCGACACCTGATACGGCGTCGATGTGAGCGTCGCCATCGCGTCCTCGGTGAACCAGTCGCCGCGTGGGCCGGCCAGGATGCGCAGCACCGGCGTCTCGGGCATGCGCGGGACCGGAGCCACGTCGACGGTCAAGGCGCCCAGGTCCACAGCAGGCCCCACCGGAAGCCGAGTGCCGGGCGACAGCGGCGCGGGCCCGAGACCGGACAGCAGATCGGTCGACCTACTGCCGAGCACACGGTCGACCGTTATGCCGCCGCGTACGGCGAGGTAACTGCGCAGGCCATGCGAGGGTGTGCCCAGCTCCAGTACGGCCCCGTGCCGCACATGGCACGGCGCGTTCGTCCCGTGCGTACGCCCGTCGATGCACACCGGCAACGGCGCGCCCGTGACCGCCACCCAGGCGTCCACGTGGAAGCGCACGGAGCCGCCGCCGAAGGTGAACTCCACGCACGCCGCGCCCTCCGGATTTCCGACGAGCCGGTTGGCGAGCCGAAGCGCGCGCTCGTCGGCCGCACCGGAACGCGGCACGCCGAGATGGGCGAGGCCGGGCCTGCCGAGATCCTGGACGGTCGCCAGCGGCCCGGGCCGGACGACCTCGATCAAGAAGGCTCCTCGGGGACGAACCGGACGCGCGTCCCCGGCCGCAGCAGGGACGGCGGGTCGCGCGTCACGTCCCACAACGGCAGCCGGCTCCTCCCGAGGAGCCGCCAGCCGCCCGGCGACCGGGACGGGTAGACGGCCGCGTACCGTCCCGCGATCGCCACGGACCCCGCCGGGACCGCGGTGCGCGGCGACTCCCGGCGCGCCACGTGCAGCGCCGGGTCCAGGCCCGTCAGGTAGCCGAACCCGGGGGAGAAGCCCAGGTAGGCCACCGTGTACGCACCGGCGGCGTGCCTCCGGACGACCTCGTCGCGCGACAGGCCGGTGAGGCGCGCCACCTCGTCCAGGTCCTCCCCGTCGTAGACCACCGGGATCTCGACCGGTTCGGCGTCGCCCTCCGCGTCGGCGCGCAGCGGGAGGTCGGGCAGGCGCGCCGCGAGGCGGTCGAGGTCGGCGGACGGGTCGGCCACCACCAGCACGGTCTGCTCCCCGGGGACGACGTCCACGACGCCGGGCCAGGACGCCTCGCGCAGCGCAGCGTTCAGCCGGTGGGCCGTCGCCAGGTCGCCGGTCTCCACGAGCAGGGCCGTGTCACCGGCCCGCAGGACTCTCACGCGAACGGCTCCAGCGCGACGCCCGCGCCGGACAGCGCGGACCGGACCGCCTGCGCGAGCGCCACCGCGCCCGGTGTGTCCCCGTGGACGCAGATAGAGCGTGCCTGGAGCGCAACCTCGGTGCCGTCAGCCGCGACGACCGTTCCCTCGACGGCCATACGGACGGCCCTCCGCACGACCTCGTCCGCATCGTGCACCACGGCTCCGGGCTCGCGGCGCGACACCAGACCACCGGACGGCGTATAGGCGCGGTCGGCGAAGCATTCGGCCACCACCGTCAGCCCCTGGGCCACCTTGTGCACCGCCGAACCCGGAAGCGTCAGCAGCGGCAGCGTCGCGTCATAAGCCCGCACCGCGTCCGCGACCGCCGCGGCCTGCACGGCGTCTCGGGCAATGCGGTTGTACAGCGCGCCGTGGGGCTTCACATAGCTCACACGGCCGCCCTCCGCGCGCGCTATGCCGTCGAGAGCGGCGATCTGGTAGAGGACCTCGGCGGTGAGCTCCGGCGCCGCCACGTCCATCTCGCGGCGGCCGAAACCCGCCAGGTCCCGGTAGGAGACCTGGGCGCCGATGGTCACACCGCGCTCCACCGCCGCGGCGCACACCCGGCGCATGATGAGCGGATCGCCGGCATGGAACCCGCACGCCACGTTCGCGCTCGTGATGACGTCGAGCAACGCCAGGTCGTCGCCCAGCTCCCAGATGCCGAACCCCTCACCGAGGTCGGCGTTGATGTCGATGACCGCCATGCCCAAGACCTACCACCGATCGCCCCGCCCGCCGGGAGCGGCCCGCCTCAGACCGACTCTTCGCGCACGTCCTCGACCTCGTGCTTGGACGCCCACGCCTGGTAGACGCCGCGGTCGAACAGCTCCAGGCCGAGGCTCTCGGCCACCGGCGCCCTGCCGCCCGTGTACTCCACCCGCAGCCACCCCTGGTGCTCGCCGAGCACCACGAACGGCTCGCCGCGCCACGTGCAGTACGTGCTGACGTAGCGGACGTCCTCGACCTCCGAGGCGGGCACCACCTGGACGAACCTGCCCGGCCCGATCTGCCGGAACCCGTCGGCGTGCTCGCCGACGTAGAGCCGCACCTGGTCGCCGTCGGGGCTGGCCTCGTACTCGGTGCCGCGCCAGCGCGCGAAGAAGCCGTGCCGGATCCTCATCCGCGTCCTCCCGGCAGCCTGACGAGCCAGCGGCGCAGGTCGGCGTCGTACGCCGCGACCAGCGACTCGCGCGCGCCCGCGTCGAGCCGGTACAGCTCGGCGCCGTGCGGCAGCCGCTGGCTCTCGATCTTGAACTCGGGGACGGCGGGGCCGTCGCCCGGCGCGTACCCCGAACCGGGGAACGGCGCCTTCTCGATCACCCAGCCGCCCGGGATGATCCCCATGCTCCACTCGTCGATCCCCCCGAGCGGCCGCCGGAACAGCGACGGCTTCACCGCGGGCCACCGGACCACGAAGATCTCCTCGTCGCCGGGCGAGAACGGCGACCCCTCGTACACGAGGCCGAGGCCGCGGATCAGGGCGGCGGGCGTGTTCAGGTCGGCCACGTCCTGGAGCCGGTGCACGTAACCCGCGACGAGGTCGTAACCGCCCTCCAGGTAGTGCTGCACGTGCTCGCGGCGGAGGACCTTCTGCATGACCACCGTCCCGGAAGCGGCGTCCATGGGCCCGGCGCCGTCCGGAGCCGCATCGCCCTGCGGGGCGGTCTCGCGGCCCTGCGGGACGGTCTCGCGCGGAACGTCGCCCACCGGCGGGGGCACGTCCTGCCGGGGCGCCGCAGTGGGACGCGTCGGTCCCGGCGGGTCCACCGGCATCGGGCTCGGCGTCGTCTCACGCGGTGCCAAGGGCTCGGCCCGGTCGAAGGCCGGAGGCTGCGGCGGTGGTGCGCTCTGGAGGAGGGGCTCCTCGTGCGGGCGCGCGGGGGCGGCGGGCTCCTGGAACCTGGACGCGGCCGGTGTCTCCACGGGCGGAACGGCAGCGCCTCTGCGGTCCGTCTCCGGTGGCCGGGGGATGTCCCGCGCCGTCTGCTGCGGTCCTGCGGCCGGTCCCGGCGCCACCGGAGGTGAGCCATGCGGCTGGGGCCGTGGGGGAACGCCTTGCGGATCGAACGGCGCGGGCTGCGGCGCGGTCGGCCGGGCGGCGGGCGGTCCCTGCGGGACGCTCCGCTCCTGCGGCGCGGGCGCCGGGTGCGGGCCGCCGTGCAGCGGCGGGACGGGGAGGCCTTGGGGATCGGCCGGCGTCTCCCGCGCGGTCGCCGGCTCGGGACGCGGCGGCGGCCCCGGGCGCTCGTGCCGGCGCGGGAGCGCGCCCGGATCGGCGCCCGGCCGTGAGGGCGCCTGTGCGGCCGCGGGAACGCCCTGGGGACCGGCGGGACGGTCCTGCGGGCGAGCGGGCGCCTGCGGCGCTCTGGCGGCGGTCCGGGAGGGTCCCGCGTCCGGTTGCCGGCGCCGCCGCCCCGGCGTCCGCGACGACCGCCCGGCCACCCGGACGTCGGCCGGGTCCGGCGGCGCCGGACGGGCGGCCGGTTTCGGACGGGCGGGCGGCTCCTCCTGGACCGGCTCGAACAGGGCGTTCGCGTCCAGGTACGAGGCGCTCGGCAGCCCCGGGTCGATCGCGAGCTGCCACTCCGGATGCGGCCAGTGCCGCGACAGCTCCGACAGCGTCGCCTCCCGGTGGTGGACGGCCTGCCCCTGCAGGGACCGGTCCATCGCCTCGGGGGAGGTGAACGCCAGCACGAACGTCCCGTCGCCGAACTGCGCCGTGGCGAACCGGTGCTCGGCGGTCGGATCGCCGGACGCTGGCAGGTAGAGGGTGGCCCGTGCCAGCAGCCGCAGGTACGCCTGCTGGTCGCCGCGCTCGCGCGCCTCGGCGAGCGCGATCTCCAGGTCGGTGCCGGACGGACGCTCCGCCCGGGACGCGTCCTGCGCGGCGGGACGGCTCTCGGACTCCGGCACGGCCAGCGGGATGCCGAGGCCGGGAAGGGCCAGTGGCCCGCCCTCCGGTCCCGTCTTGCTCGCCTGATAGACGAGTTCTAGCGGGGAGTCGATCCGGTACACGTCGCGGAAGGCGCCGACCATCTGGCCCGCGAGCATCGCGGCGCACTCCAGCAGTTCGGCGGCCGCGCGGTTGCCGCGCTCACGCCAGGTGTAGCGGTTCCACCAGTTCTGCCGCTCCTCGCCGTCCGGAGGCTCCCAGCCGAGGGTGGTGAGGCGCCGCTCCTGGCGCGGCGCGAGTGGCCGGGGCAGGAACGCGCTGCCGACCGCTTCGGCGTCCAGCCCGCCCTCGATCCGCATGGCCTGCACGTACGGCAGTCCGCTGGGCCCCTGCACGATGAGGAACGACTTGACGGGGAGCCGCGACAGCTCAAGGGTCAGCCGTTTGTCGAAGTCGTTCCAGTCCACTCGGGGTCCACTCTCGCGTCCGGGGGTGGGATTGCCGTACTCGACGGTAGCCGAACGCTCCGCTACTCGGCCCTGGGCGCCGGGACGGCGTCGGCCCGCGCCGGGCTCCAGACGCCGCCGATGGCGTCGTAGACCGCGACGGGGACCTCGTCGTTCTCGCCGAGGGAGCGCCACAGGCGGGTGCCGTGAGGCGGTTGCATCGGAATGCCGGCGGGCGGCTGCGGCACGGGCTGCTGTCCGCCGGGCGCTTGCACGCCGGGCTGCGGCGGCTCGGGCTGCGGCGTTTCCGGCTTCGCCTCGGGCTGCGGTGCGGCGACCTGAGGTGTTCCGGGCTGGGCTACGGGCGCCTGGGGTGCGGCGGCCTGAGGGGTTGCTGCGGCCTGAGGGGATGGGGCCTGGGGCACGTCGGGCTGCGGGGCACCGGGTCGCGGGGCACCGGGTTGCGGGGCACCGGGTTGCGGGGCACCGGGTTGCGGGGCACCGGGTTGCGGCGCTGCACCGGGTTGCAGTGTCCCCGGTTGCGGCGCGTTGGATTGGGGCTGGTGCGCGTCGGGTTGCGGCGCGCCGGGCTGGTGGGTCTCGGCAGGCTCGCCATCGGCGGGCGTGCCGTCCGTCGGGGCGCCCAGAGGCGCGGCCACAGCGGGTTCGGACCCCTGCTCCGGGGTCTCCGGCTTGGCCCTGCCCAGGTCCGGTGGTGTACCGGCTTCCAGTGCCGCCCTCAACTCCTCCGCCGTGTACGGGTCGATCGCGGTACCGGAGTCGTCGTGGGGGTCGTCGGCCCCGGCCAGTCCGTTGACGCCGTGGATCCCGTTGAGGGACGGCATCCCGTTCGGCGCGGACGAGCCGTTGGCGGCGGACGACCCGTTGACGCCCTGGGACGGCCCATGGGCGCCGGGGAACCCGGACATGCCGGAACCGTTGACAGCGGACGGAGACCCTCCGGCAACGGCCCCGGGCCCGGACAACGCGCCCGGATCGACGGTCCCGTACGGATTCGAAGGCTCTGGCGCGGCCGACGACGCTTCCCGCTGCGCGGCCTCAAGGCGGCCCAATGCGGACGCGTCCAGCAGGACCTCGCTCGGCAGGCCGGGGTTGACGGCGAGCTGCCAGGACGGGTCGGGCCAGCCGGCCGCCAGGAGCGCGAACGACGTGCGCCGGTAGAGCGGGTGCTGGTCGCCGGTACGCGCAAGTGCGCCGGGGGATGTGTACAGCGTGACGTAGGTTCCGGTGCCGATGGTGATGGTCGGCAGTTCGGCGCGGTCGGGGTTCTCCACTGCGTGCGCGGTGGCCGGGAGCACCAGGTCGGCGCCCGCCAGCAGGCTGAAGTAGGTGGCGTGGTCGCCGCGCTCCTTCGCCTCGGCCAGGCGCGGTTCGAGCAGGTCGGCGTCGCTGCCGGGGACCCCGGCGGGAGGCACCGGCATGGGCGGGCCGGCGGGCGGCGGGCCGGGCGCCGGGCGCGCGCTCTCTGCGGCGCTCTCCGGCGGGGCGATCGCGGCGGACGAGCGGCGCTTGCTGACCCGCGACGGGTCGGCGGTCTCGATGCCGAAGTCGAGCAGCTCGATCAGGCCGCTGCCGTGCCGGTGGAACGACTCGTACACCAGGTCGGAGGGGCGGCGGACGCCCTGGACGTCGCGCAGCGCGGTGACCATCACGTCGGCGAGCCGCGAGTAGTCGCCGCCGGCGACCGACCGCATCCCGCCGGGCGTGCCGGCCTCGGGCAGCTCGGTCCACCAGTTGCGGGGCGCGGGGTCGGCGGGCGGGCGCCAGCCGGCGTCGCTCATGACCTCCTCGTCGGCCGGGGTGAGCAGCAGCGGGCCGTCAAGGAAGTTGTTGCTGACCGCCTCGGCGTACAGCCGGTCGGGCTCGCGCATCGCCTGGACGTAGTGCCGGCTCTCGTCGCGTTCGCGCACGATGAGGATGGTGTCCCGGTCGAGACCCGCCAGTTCACGGCCCAGCCGGCGGGCGAACTCGGACCACTCCAACAAGATCACTCCCTACGACCGGGGGCGGCCCCGGACCCCCGCGAGACCATGCCCGGGATCCGATGATTGTCGCCGGGGACGCCGCGCGCAAACCGGGAGTTCACTCGGGCGGCGGTTCGTGACGCAGCACACGCAGCGCCTCCCGGAGGGCGTCCGCGTCGTCGCCGCAGCGATCGAGGACGCCGATGAGTTTGTGCAGGATCTCGTGCCGTTCGTAGCCGATGTCGAGCAGTGATTGGGCGGTGTCCCACAGCTGCGGCGGGTCGCCCCGCCACAGCCGGTCGGTGAGCCTCTCGTGCGCGTCGAGGTGCTCCTCGTCCGCGCCGGGATGCTCGAACTCCAGGATGACGCGCCGGTCGTCGGGGTCGGAGGGGTCGAGCGCCGACAGGTCGACGGAGCCGTGCCGGCCGGAGCGCCGGTGGGTGCCGGACAGGAACGGCAGCGCGAACGCGCGCCGGGGGAGCGCCTCCAGCTCGCCGTCCGGGAGGAGCCGGGCGACGAGGTCCCGGTCGAGGCCGAAAGCGGACGGGTCGCGGTACGCCTCAGCGAACTTCGCGGTGGCGTCCCATACCGCGTCCAGGGTCGCCCTTACGCCCTCCTCGGGCAGCCCGGTGCGCTTGCCTGCCCACCGCACCCAGGCGGCCAGGACGTGCGGTACGGCCTCCTGCTCGGCGGGGGACAGGAGCACCTTGCGGGGCAGCCAGTCGAGCAGGAACATCTCGCATTTGATCGGGCTGACCCGCAGCGGCCGCCCGAAATCGTGCGTGCAGCCGTAGGCGATGATGCGGTCCACGCAGCGGCTGGCGGCGGACAGGTCCGAGAGCCCTTCCGCCTCGTCCGACGCGAGGAACCGCGCGGCGATCGTGGCGCGCCGGTCGCGCCCGTACACCGGAGGCTGCGGCAGACGCCCTCCCGGCGGGAGGATCCCTATGCGCGCGCGTACGAAGGCGTGGTACGAGCCGAAGTTGTCGTTGACCGGCGGCTCGGTCGTGTCGTTGGTGAGGGCGAGGGCGCTCTGCAGGAGCGCCTTGGTGTCGCGCGGGTCCAGTTGCTCGAACCGCATCAGGGCGTTGTCGCGGCCCTCGCGGCGGCAGTGGTCGAGGAGTTTGTCGACCTGGGACGACACCCACGCGTCCCGGACCATCCCGCACGCCGGGGGGCGCGCGGCGCGCAGCGCGGGCGGCGCGGCGGAGGGGAACGGGGCGTCGGCGTACTGGACGGCCCCGGCCTTGTTCCTGTCCACGAGGATGACCAGGGCGTGCCGGTCGGCGCCGCCGTAGGTGTAGGTGCAGACGATCGAGTCCTGGTCGCCGTACACGTCGCGGGACACGAAGCACTCGTCCGGTGCGACCATGCCGACGCGGTCGGCCCATCCGGGACGGGCGACGCCCCGGTCCATCAGTTCAAGCGCGGCGCGCTCGGCCTTGGCGGCCTGCCGCGGAGTGCCCAGGTAGGCCATCCCGGTGAGCAGGGCCAGCGCCGCAGGGGTCGCGGCGCGCGCCGCGTGGTCGACCAGCGCCTCGCCGATGACGACCTCGACGTCCCCGCCGGACACCCGGTGCCCCCACCAGGACCCGAGGATCTCGCTGACGATCAGTTCGGCGTCCAGCGGGCTGCGCACGGCGAGCAGCTCGCGGGCGTGCCGCAGCATCCCGTCGAAGATCTCGGAGACCTCGCCGGGAGCGGATGGGGGGCCGTCCCGCGCCGGATCTCCGGACGAGGAGCGGCGGCTGCGAGGACTCACGGGCCCTAGTTTCTCAGATCCCGCGGCGGCGCGTGCCCGTAAGGCGCGGGACCGTCCGGCGGGTTCAGCCGTCCAACCCGGCTCCCTGGGGCCGCCCCGAGGGCGGCTCGGATTTCAGCATGCCGACGAGGTGTTCGCGCGCCATGCGCTCCACGCGCGCGGGCGTGGGGTCGAGCCCCAGGTGGGCCATGCACGCCTGCACGTCGGCGATGCACTGGTGCACCGCGTCCGAGGAGACGTGCGAGAACTCGTCGGTGAGCCGCCGCGTGAGCGCGTTGCGGGTCTCGCTTCGGTGATCGGCCAGTGCGGGCATCTGCGTAGCACCTCCGCGCACGGGGTTCCGGCGGACGGGGAGACCGCCGGCCGAGACGGAGCGCGCGCGGACCTTGGTTTCGGGGCTTCCGCCCGAACCTCGCCTCGATGTCTCATTCCAGCGCGTTCGCGGGGAGAGTCAAGACATACCGGGGCGTCGTTTCGCAAATTCTGGACCACCTTCTCCGGACGTGCCGGTGGCCGTCCCGCCGGAACCGCCGCCGGATGGGCCGCCGGACGGGCGGTGCGGCGGCCGCGCGGCGATCCGTTGGACGGCGTCCGCCCAGCCCGCGTGGTGCCTCGCCGCCCAGCCTCGGTCGACGCGGCCGGTGAGCATCCCGCCGAGCGCCCCCGGGTCCCGGAACGCCTCCCACAGGTGCCCCACGACGACGAGGACGATGACGACGAAGAGCCAGTCGTGCACGAAGGTGGCGCCGGTGCGCCAGCGGTCCGGCCATGGGCCGGGGAACGTCAGCACCTCGCCGGTGCCGAGCATGACGAGGATCGCGCCGGCCGTGAACGCCGCGTTCAGCTTCTGGCCGGCGTTGAACTTGCCCACCGGCAGGATCCCCCGGCCCTGCCGTACGGCTCTGCGGTCCCCGCGCTTCAGCCACTCCCAGTCGTGCGGTGCGAACCTGTTGAGGCGCCGTACGTCCGCCCTGAACGCCCTGGAGGCGAGGCCCAAGATGATGGGGGCCGGCAGCGCGAAACCGCACCACACGTGGATGGTCTTGAGCAGTTCGCGGTGCCCGACCAGGGTGGACAGCGTCGGCAGGTAGAGCATCCCCGCCGTGGCCAGGCACACCAGCATCAGCAGTGCGGTCACATGGTGGATCGACCGTTCGGCCCACGTGAACCGGAGCAGCCTGGTAGAGCGTGCCGGTTCGGGACGGGGCACGTCATGTGGGTGCATCGTCACGTCCGTTCGACCGGCCGACCCAGGCGTCCACGTCGTAGCCGAGGTCCTCCCAGTAGCCCGGCTTGACCTTGTCGGTGAGCTCGATGCCGCCGAGCCACTTCAGGGACTTGTATCCGTACATGGGGGCGACATAGAGGCGGGTGGGGCCGCCGTGGTCGTGGGTTACCGGCTTCCCGTCCATCTGGGTCGCGACCATGACGTCGCGGCGCCGCGCCTGTTCGAGCGTCAGCGACTCGGTGTAGACGCCGTCGAACGACTTGAACCGGACGGCCACGGCGTTAGGGGAGACCCCCACCACGTCCAGGAGGTCGGGTAGCGCGACGCCGGCCCACCGGACGTTCGGTACCCGCCAGCCGGTCACGCACTGGAAGTCCTTGTCGAGCGTCGTCTGCGGCAGGCGGGCAAGGTCGGCCATGGTGAACGCCTGTGGCTTGTCCACCAGGCCGCCCACGGTCACCCGGTGGGTGGCGATGCTGGGCCTCTTCACGCTTCCGGTGACGGAGTAGTAGCGGAAGCCCCCGGCCGCCGGAAGAACGTCCTGGATGCCGCCTACGGGCGCCAGGGCGCGGTTCACCTTCTGCTGGAGGGATGCGCCCACGGCGACACCGGCGACGCCGAGGCCGAGCATCCCGAGCACGACCCGCCGCCCTACGGGACTGCCCTCTTCCGGATCCTCGTTCACGCCTCCATTCGAACACCGTGGCCTGCGGGCCGCCAGGCTTCCGCCGGGCTCGTAAGACTTCCGACAGATTCGCCGCGCCGGCCGGGCGGTCGCGGTACGCGGTTTCCGTGCGCGCAGGACCTGCCTTCGCGGCGGTTCTAAGCTGACCCCATGGCCACGAAGGTTCAACTAGCGCAGCGCCCCGAGGCGGACGAACTGCTGGGCCGCAGCCCGCTCGCCGCATTGGTGGGGATGCTGCTCGACCAGCAGATCCCGATGGAATGGGCGTTCTCGGGCCCGTACACGATCGCTCAGCGGCTCGGGACGGACGATCTCGACGCCCACGAGATCGCCGCCTGCGATCCGGAGCGGTTCGCGGCGCTGCTGTCGGAGAAGCCGGCCGTGCACCGTTATCCGGGGTCGATGGCCAAGAGGGTGCAGCAGTTGTGCCAGTACCTCGTCGAGAACTACGACGGGGACGCCGAGAAGGTGTGGAAGGGCGTGGACGGCGGCAAGGAGCTGTTCAAGCGCCTGAACGGGCTGCCCGGCTTCGGCAAGCAGAAGGCGCAGATCTTCCTGGCGCTGCTGGGCAAGCAGTACGGGGTCCGGCCGGAGGGCTGGCGGGAGGCGGCCGGCGCGTACGGCGAGGAGGGCTCGCACCGGTCGGTGGCCGACATCACCGGGCCGGAGTCGCTGGCGAAGGTGCGTGCCTTCAAGCAGGAGATGAAGGCCGCCGCCAAGGCCGGAAAGTAGGGCTCCCGGGTAAGGACCAGGCGATCCCAAAAATGGTCTTTACCGTCTTTTTATGGACCAAATCGGACGGAGTCTGGCCGGTTCGGCCCCCGGCCGGAACTCGCCGAACCGGCGGGGTTGGCCGCCCATGACGCTCCGGGCGCCGTAACATCGCCTACTCGCCCCCTTCATGGGCCGCCACCGGCGGCTCGTGGAGAAGGCGTCCGAATCCCGCGCCCTCACGCGGAGGCACAGAGACGACGATGTCCATCAGGGCTTCCGTACGCGGCGAACCATCGGGATGATGAATACCTGACTCCGACCGGTGTTGTGATGGAGGCGGGAGCGCTAGCCTGCTCCCATTCACTCATAGTGATGAAAACTTGCCGCGCGGTACGGGACCCTCTGGGGCGGAGGTGTTGTCCATGAGCACCGAGACGTCCGTTCCGCAACCCCGCGTCTCAGGGGTGGAGGGGCAGCCCATGGATGCGTCCGACTCCGCGCTGTACGCGACCCTGCTGAAGGAAGCCCCCGGCGGGCTGGCGTTCTTCGATGGCGACCTGCGCTGCCGCAAGGCCAACGACGCGCTCGCGGCGCTGCTCCGCGTGCCCGTCCGCGACCTGCAGCGGCGGCGCCCCGCCGAGGTGCTGCCCGCGGACCTCGCGTCCGCGTTCGAGACGGCGCTGCGCACGGTGCTCGCCGAGGACCGCCCACTGAGCGACCTCGACCTCGTCGTCCCGGCCGAGCCGGCCGGACGGGCGGGCGACGCCCAGGCGCTCGCCACGGCGACCGAGGAGCGCATCCTCGCCTGCACCTGGCTGCCCGCCCGCGGACCCGGCGGTGAGCGCCTCGGCGCCGTCCTGACCGCACTGGACGTGACCGAGCGGCGCCGCGCCGAGGAGGTCATCCGGCGCAAGGAGCAGCGCTACCGCTCGCTCGTGGAGGCCAGCGCCCAGGTGGTGTGGGTGGCCGCGCCCGACGGCGCCGTGATCGACGACGCGCCGGAGTGGCGCGCGATCACCGGCCAGGCGCCCGACGACTACGCCGCCGGCGGCTGGATGGCCGTGGTGCACCCGGAGGACCGACCGCGCATCGAGGCGGCCTGGCGCGAGTGCGTCGCGGAGAACCAGGTCTTCGAGACCAACTACCGGATCCGCACCAAGAGCGGCACGTACCGGCACTTCGACGTGCGGGCCGTGCCGATCCGGCAGGGCGACGCGGTCATCGAGTGGGTCGGCGCCAACACCGACGTCACCGGCCAGCGCGAGGCCGAGGAGATGCGCGGCCGGCTGACCGAGCAGCTCTCGGCCGCGGCGCTGCGCACCGCGCGCCTCCAGCAGGCCACCTCCATGCTCGCCGAGGCGCTGACGGTCTCCCAGGTCGTCCAGGTCATCACCGAGGTCGGACGGTCCGCGATCGGCGCCGACTACTCCGCCGTGGCGCTGCTGGACGACGACAAGCTGCGGCTGAGCATCGTCGCCCCGTCCCAGCCCGGCGGCGAGGCCGACGGCCGGCCGCCGGCCCGCGACGACATCAAGGTCGCCGACCAGACCGTCATGTCGGTGGCGGTGCGCGAGAGCCGGCCGTTCCTGGCCGAGCATCCCGACAGCCTCCGCCTCCAGCTCGGCCGCGACGAGAAGGAGCTGTTCGCCCAGCATCCCGAGGAGCGCGCCTGGGTCGGCCTGCCCCTGCTGGCGGCGGGCGCCCCGATCGGCGCGCTGCGCTTCTCCTTCACCCGCCCCAGGGAGATCACCGAGGAGGAGCGGGTCTTCCTGGAGGCGCTCGCCGGGCAGTGCGCCCTGGCGGTCGAGCGCGCGCTGCTCTTCGAGCGCGAGCACAGGACCGCCGAGGAGCTCCAGCGCAGCCTGCTGCCCAGCGACCTTCCGCAGCTTCCCGGGATGGTGCTTGCCGCCCGGTACAACCCGGCCACCCGCCACGTGCAGGTCGGCGGCGACTGGTACGACGTGTTCCGCCTCCCGGACGACCGCCTCGCGGTCGCGGTCGGCGACGTCATGGGCAAGGGCGTGCTCGCCGCGGCCGGAATGGGACGCGTCCGCAACGCGCTGCGCGCGCTCGCGCTGAACGACCCGCGGCCCGCCGCGGTCCTCGCCGGCCTCGACCGGCTGTTCAGCGCCACCGAGGACGAGGAGCAGTTCACCACGGTCGCCTACGCGGTCATCGACCCGGAGACCGGCCGCGGCGCCTTCAGCAACGCGGGGCATCCGCCACCCCTGCTGATCTCCCCGGACGCGCCCGCGCGCGTGAGCACGCGGGAGCCCGGCACGCCGCTCGGCTGGCCGAGCCAGCGGCAGCAGACAAGTTTTTCCATCGAGACCGGCAACACTGTGGTCTTCTATTCCGATGGACTTGTGGAGAACCGTAGGCGTGGGGTGGACGCCGGGCTGGAGGAACTCGTGGCGACGGCCGCGGACGCCCCACCTGAAGTGGTAGGAGATCCAGAAAGACTCGTCGACTTCCTGGTCGATCGGATGCTTGCCGGGTACGAGCAGGTAGACGATGTGACCGTGCTTGCCCTGCACGTCCCGCCCAAGCCCTAGTGAAACCCGAGTGAAGCCCGCCGGAGACGGTGAGAAGTCGGTCCCGTCCGTACGAAGGACCGTCCCGCGCCCTCTAAGGTGGAGAGTTACCGGGTAGGACATCAGGGCGGAATGCGCAGCAGTGCCAGAATGCTTGACCCAGTGAGAGCGGGTACGCTGCGGTCCCGCACCGGGAGGTCCGCCCAGTGTGTGGTCCCACCCAGTGTGAGGCCGGGCCCGTCAGGGCACTTGGGTCAACCAAGCCACACGTTCGTTCGAGAGGTATTTGTGTCGCCTGCTAGCTCGACCTCGAAAGCGTCAGATCTGCACGATCACGTCATCGCGCAACTGATCGAGCGTGGACGGTCCCAGGGTTACCTCGAAGCCGACGACGTACGCCGTACGTTCGAGGAGGCCGACATCCCCGTGTCGAAGGCCTCCAGCATTCTGCGGAGCCTCAGCAAGGAGGGTGTGACCGTCGTGGTGAGCGCTGCCGATTCCGCGGCGCCCAAGCGTTCGCGCAAGCGCGCGGCGCCGCCGGCGCGTAGGCCCAGGACCACCGCTGCCGCGAAGGAGCAGCCCGACACGGTGACCGCGGTCGTCGGCGACGACGCGGCGCCCGAGGAGCCCGCGCCGCGCCCGGAGGCCCCGAGGCCCGCGGCGCCCAAGCCGGCCCCGCCCAAGTCCGCCAAGGCCAAGCCGAAGAAGGCCGCGCCCGCCAAGAAGGCCGCGCAGCCCGCCGCCGCCAAGGCGGCCGCCCCGGCCAAGAAGGCCGCCGACGACCCCGAGCTCGAGGACGACGTGGACGTCGACCTCGACGAGGACCTGAACGACCTCGAGGTCGACCTCGAGGAGGACGCGCCCGAGGTCGAGGAGACGCCCGAGGCCGACGAGGAGGAGGCCCCGGCCGCCGTCGCGGACAAGGCCCCGGCCGCCGGCAAGAAGCCCGGCGACGCTCCCGCCGAGGAGGAGGGCTTCACCCTCGGCGACGACGACGAGGACGCGCCCGCCCAGCAGATCGCCGCGGCCGGCGCCACCGCCGACCCGGTCAAGGACTACCTCAAGCAGATCGGCAAGGTCCCGCTGCTCAACGCCGAGCAGGAGGTCGAGCTCGCCAAGCGGATCGAGGCCGGCCTGTTCGCCGAGGAGCGGCTCGCCGCCGACGGCCCCGCGCTGTCGGAGGAGGACCTCGAGGACTTCGAGTGGATCGCCGAGGACGGCCGCCGCGCCAAGAACCACCTGCTGGAGGCCAACCTCCGGCTGGTGGTCTCGCTGGCCAAGCGCTACACCGGCCGCGGCATGCTGTTCCTGGACCTGATCCAGGAGGGCAACCTCGGCCTGATCCGCGCGGTCGAGAAGTTCGACTACACCAAGGGCTACAAGTTCTCCACGTACGCCACCTGGTGGATCCGGCAGGCGATCACCCGCGCGATGGCCGACCAGGCCCGCACCATCCGCATCCCGGTGCACATGGTCGAGGTCATCAACAAGCTGGCCCGCGTGCAGCGCCAGATGCTCCAGGACCTGGGCCGCGAGCCCACCCCGGAGGAGCTGGCCAAGGAGCTCGACATGACCCCGGAGAAGGTCGTCGAGGTGCAGAAGTACGGCCGCGAGCCGATCTCCCTGCACACCCCCCTCGGTGAGGA
The DNA here is from genome assembly GCF_040651755.1 of Actinomadura sp. NPDC048394. Lineage (NCBI taxonomy): Bacteria > Bacillati > Actinomycetota > Actinomycetes > Streptosporangiales > Thermomonosporaceae > Actinomadura > Actinomadura sp. NPDC048394. The sequence continues at coordinate 104,585 of NZ_JBEZJL010000007.1, forward strand.
CGGCGACAGCGAGTTCGGCGACCTGATCGAGGACTCCGAGGCGATCGTCCCGGCCGACGCGGTCAGCTTCACGCTGCTGCAGGAGCAGCTGCACTCGGTGCTCGACACGCTGAGCGAGCGCGAGGCGGGCGTGGTGTCGATGCGGTTCGGCCTGACCGACGGCCAGCCGAAGACGCTGGACGAGATCGGCAAGGTGTACGGGGTGACCCGGGAGCGCATCCGGCAGATCGAGTCCAAGACCATGTCGAAGCTGCGCCACCCGTCCCGCTCGCAGGTCCTGCGGGACTACCTCGACTGACACATTTCTCTTACCGCGAAGGCCCCCGTCCACCCGGTGGACGGGGGCCTTCGCGTACGCGGACGGAGTCTTCGCGTACGCGGGTCCGTGGTCGGGGCCGGTTCAGGACGGAAGGATCACGTCGAGGTTGGTGCCGTTGAGCTCGACGGTGTGGCCGAGGTCGGCGACGGCCTTCAGCAGTTCCTCGGGCGTCGCGGGGTCGGCGCCGGCCTTCAGCAGGTCGTGGGCGATCGCCCCGCGGGTCGCCTTCGCCATGTGGCTGACCACCGTCCGCTTGGGGACGCCGCCGGAGATCGTCTCGCGGAAGACGCGGACCGCCACGGCGGGCTGCGGGGCCTTCCAGGCCGCCGCGTACGGCCCCGACCGCATATCGACGATCAGCCCGGACGGCCGGATCGCCTTGTTCATCGCAGGCTTCCAGAACGTCCCCAGACGGCCGAGGGGCGGAAGCGAGACCGACATGGACAACCGGTAGGGCGGGACGCGGTCGGTGAGCCGCAGCGCGCCCCACAGGCCCGAGAAGACCACGATGCGTTCGGCGGCGGCTTCCAGGTCCAGGCTCGGCAGGTCGAGGTTGTCGTAGAGGACGCCGGTGTAGAGCCGCGCCGCGGGCAGCGCGGGAGCCTCCTTCAGCGCCCGGTTGCGGGCGAGGGCCTCGTCGATCTGCCCGGCCGGGAGGTCGAGCGTCTCGGGCGCGTCCTTGCGGCGGCACGCCCTGGTCAGGGCGGTGATGACCCGCCTGCGCGCCGCGGTGAGTTCCGGGAAGCTCAGCGAGGCCAGGTCGAGGGGCGGGCCGTCGCCCTCGGTAGCCTTCTTCTCCGACGGCGGCAGCAGGATGTGCACGATCCCCCCGAAAGCGGTGCTCTTCGATGACTCGATGCTCGACGGTCCCCGGGCCGCGGGACCTGGACGGACTCGTGGCCGCGGCGTGGCCGGCGCGGTCCGTCCAGGATATTGGCGGGTGGCTGCTGCGCCACGCCGGAGGCGTCACCAAGCGCGCCAACTCCGTCCTTCCCCTGGAGGCTCCCCACGATCTGGAGGCCGCCCTCGCGCGCGCGGAGGGCTACTACACGGATCTGGGGCTGCCCACGGTGTTCTCGTTGAGCGACAGGGCGCGGCCTGAGGGACTGGACGCCGTCCTGGAGGCGCGGGGCTATGAGCTCGTCGACCCCACGCTCGGCATGGTGGCCGAGATCGCGGGCCCGTACGAGCGGGACGGCGTGGAGATCGCGGACGAGCCGTCCCCGGACTGGCTGGACGTGTGGTGGTCCGTGGACGGCCGGTACGACGACGAGCTGCCGCTCGCGACGGAGATCCTCACCGGCGTCCCGGCGGGATACGCCTCCCTGGACGGTGTGGCCGTCGGGCGCGGCGTGCCGCAGGGGGAGTGGCTCGGGATCTACGCGATGGCGGTGGCGCCGGAGGCGCGCCGGCGCGGGCTGGGGCGGCGCGTCCTGCGCGCGCTGCTCGGCTGGGGCCGCGAGCAGGGGTGCGAGCGGGCGTACCTGGTGGTGGTCGAGCGGAACGCCCCGGCGCGGGCGATGTACGCGGCCGAGGGGTTCACCGAATCCGGCGGATACCACTATCGCGTGAAGACGGTCACCGGCGGGTGAGAAAAGCGGTGAACGCGTGACCCGCCTCACTTCGGTGACACCAATTGAATACCCAGCGTGATTGATCGATCACGCTGCGAATCCATTTCGCATTGCCCTGGGTTGGGGGCCGATGGGGGCGGCGACGGAAATGCGAACGGCGGCCGCCGTCTCCGGTGGCCGCCGCTGCGGGGTGTGCTATTCGATCCCTACCGCTCGTCTTCCGATGCGGTAGCCGGGGTTTCGTTGAGCCTGTCGGTCTCGTCCTGAATGTCGGCCCCGTTGGCGCGCAGGGCCTCCGCGTACTTACGCCCGTGGTGGGCGCAGAACAGAAGGTCGCCGCCGCCTACAAGGACCGCACGGACGTAGGCCTGGGCGCCGCAGCGGTCGCACCGGTCGGCGACGGTCAGCGGCTTGGTCGGGGCAAGGGCTCCAGTCACGGCACCTTCCTCATGCTCGGGGTCGGTACTTAGGACAACATCTAACCCGACGTGGACGTTCCCAACCTGTTTCTTCGTACGCCCACAGCGGAATGGCTCGATTAGTGACCGAGATCACACCCCCGCGCCACGGTGGAATGTCAGGCGCTGTCCCACCGGAAGAGGCGCATGGCGACGAGCCCGCCGACCACCGCGAAACCGAGCAGGATTCCCATCTGCGGCAGCGCGGACATCGGGCCCAGCCCGCGGCCCATCACGTTCAGCATCCCGGTGTTCAGGTACCGCAGCGGGAAGATGTACGCCAGCGTCCGCATCCAGGTCGGCGAGGCGTCCAGGGGGAAGAACGAGCCGCCCAGGAACGCCATCGGCAGCACGACCAGCTGCGTCACCGCCTGCGCCGTCTCCTGGGTCTTCGCCCAGGCGCCGATCACCATCCCGATCGCCAGGAAGGCCAGCACCCCCGACAGCACCATCGGGACGGCCATCCACCAGTAGTGGCCGAGCTTCAGGCCGAAGAACGGCAGCTGCGCGACCGCCACGAACAGCGCGAACTGCACCAGCGCCACGGCCAGGCTCACCGCGACCCGCGCGGCGAACACCGTGGGTATCGGGGCCGGGGACAGCTGGAGCCGGCGCAGGATGCCCTTGGTCCGCCACGTCACGAGCGTCTGGGACGCCCCGAACACGCCGGCCGACGCCAGCGCCCAGCCCAGCAGGCTCGGCGTGAAGAACTGGATCGCCTTCAGCGAATCGTCCTCCACCTGCTGCGAGGTCACGTGGTAGGCGGGCGGCTTGCCGGTCGCCGCCTGGTTCGCGCCCTGGACGATCGAGTTCATCAGACCTTGCACGGTCCCGGACTTCACCTGGTCCGCCGCCGAGTAGTGCACGACCAGCTGGTTCCCGACCTGCTCCACCGCCGCGTCCGCGTCGCCCTTGGTGACCTTGTGCAGCGCGTCGTGCTTGTCGGAGGACTTGGACAGCTTCATGGTGTCGCCGAGCTCGTCGCCCCCGTGCGCCATCGCCTGGTCCAGGATCGGCACCCGCCCGATCTCCAGCACCTTCACCTTGGACGTGCTCTGGTGGCCGAACACGCCACCGAAGATCACCAGGAACATCAGCGGGAACAGCACGGTGAAGAACAGCGCGCCCCGGTCCCGCCGGAAGCCCAGGAACATCGCCCGGGACAGGCTCTTGAAACTCTCGAGTGTGCTCACGCCCTGTACTCCCGTCCGGTGAGCTCCAGAAAGACGTCCTCGAGGGTCGCGCCGCGGATCTGCACCCCGTCCAGCGCGTCCTTCGCGGCCATGGCGGCCACCACCGCGGAGGGGTCCCGGGTGGAGATGACCAGCGAGACGCCGTCGTCCTCGACGTCGTCGGCGCCCGGCAGCTGGCGGGCGTCCGCCGCGTCCAGCAGGCCGCTGGCGATGCTGATCCGGGCCGGCGCGTCCAGCCCGCGGACCAGCACGGCGGGCGGGCCGAGCTCCAGGATCCGGCCCCCGTCCATGATCGCGACGCGGTCGCAGAGCGCCTCCGCCTCGTCCATGTAGTGGGTGGTGAGGACGATGGTGCGGCCCTCGGTGTTGATCGCGCTCAGCACGTCCCACAGGTTGCGCCGGGCCTGCGGGTCCAGCGCGGCGGTCGGCTCGTCCAGGAAGACCAGCTCGGGGTCGTGCACGAGCGCGCACGCGATCGACAGCCGCTGCGCCTGCCCGCCCGACAGCTTCTCCACCCGCACGTCCGCCTTGTCGGCGAGGCCCACGGTCTCCAGCATCGCGTCGGCCTTCTTCGCCGGGACCCCGTACAGCGACCCGAACGTCTGGAGCTGCTCGCGCGCGGTGAGCCGCTCGAAGAACGACGACGCCTGCAGCTGCACGCCGATCCGGGGGAGCAGCCGGGGGTTGCGCGGCCACGGGGGCAGGCCGAGGACGGAGACCGCGCCCTCGTCGGCCTGGCGCAGCCCCTCGACGATCTCCAGGGTCGTCGTCTTGCCGGCCCCGTTGGGCCCGAGGATCCCGAAGAACTCGCCCTCGGCGACGGAGAACGTCACCCCGTCGACCGCGTTGACGTCCCCGTAGCGCTTGCGGAGCCCGCTGACCTCGATCGTTTCTGCCATGACCAGGACATTAGGGAAACGGGGCGACCTCGTGCACCCACCTATAGGTGGACCTTGCGGTACTCCACCCTGGGTTGGGCGGGAACCTCCGGACCTGCGGCCGGACGCCTGCAAGATCGACGGCGAGGACGTGCCCGGAGGGCCGCGGCGGCGAGCCTTTCGAACGTTTGTCGGTGCCCGGGGGTACCCTCTTGCCGAATGTCCTACCCCCGAGGAGCACACGCAGTTGACCGCCGCGACCGCCGAAGCGATGACCGATGACCCGCACGGCTACTCCGCCCGGCACCTCTCGGTGCTGGAGGGGCTGGAGGCCGTGCGGAAGCGACCCGGAATGTACATCGGGTCGACCGACAGCCGTGGCCTGGCACACTGCCTGTGGGAGATCGTCGACAACAGCGTCGACGAGGCACTGGCCGGGTACTGCACGCACATCAGCGTCACCATGCACGCCGACGGGTCGTTCGAGGTGGGCGACAACGGCCGCGGCATCCCGGTCGACCTGGAGCCCAAGACGGGCCTGCCCGGCGTCGAGCTGGTGATGACCCGGCTGCACGCGGGCGGCAAGTTCGGCGGGGTGTCCTACACCGCCTCCGGCGGCCTGCACGGCGTCGGCGCGTCCGTGGTGAACGCGCTGTCCGCCCGGCTGGACGTGGAGGTCGACCGCGAGGGCCACACCCACGCGATCAGCTTCCGGCGCGGGCTGCCCGGCGAGTTCGCCGACGACGGCCGCCCGAACGCGCGGTTCAAGAAGAAGTCGGGGCTGCGGCAGACCCGCAAGGTCGCCAGGAAGGTCACGGGCACCCGCACCCGGTTCTGGCCCGACATGCAGATCTTCCTGCAGGACGCGACGGTCGAGCAGTCCCTCGTCCTGGACCGGATGCGCCAGACCGCCTTCCTCATCCCGGGCCTCACCATCGACGTCCGCGACGAGCGCGGCGAGGAGGTCGTCGAGGAGACGTTCCGCTTCGACGGCGGCATCAGCGAGTACTGCACCTACCTGGCCAAGGACGCCGCCCTCGTCGAGGTGCTGCGGCTGCAGGGCCGCGGGCACTTCACCGAGACCGTCCCGGTGCTGGACGAGCAGGGCCACCTCACCCCCACCGACGTCGAGCGCGACCTGGAGGTCGACGTCGCGCTGCGCTGGGGCACCGGCTACGACACGACCACCCGGTCGTTCGTGAACGTGATCGCCACCCCGAAGGGCGGCACCCACGTGCGCGGGTTCGACCGGGCGGTGCTCAAGGTCGTCAACGAGCAGCTGCGCGCGACGAAGCTGCTGAAGAACGGCGACGAGGACGTCATCAAGGAGGACGTCCTGGAGGGCCTGACCGCCGTGGTGACGGTCCGGCTGCCGGAGCCGCAGTTCGAAGGGCAGACCAAGGAGATCCTCGGCACCTCGGCGGCGACCCGGATCGTCTCGCAGGTGGTCACGCGGGAGCTGAAGGCGATCTTCGAGAACCCGCCGCGCGGCCAGAAGCAGCCGCTGCGCGCCGTGCTGGAGAAGGTCGTGGGGGCGGCCAAGACCCGGATCGCGGCCCGCACGCAGCGCGACAACCAGCGCCGCAAGAACGCGCTGGAGAACTCGGCGCTGCCGGCGAAGCTGGTCGACTGCCGCAACGCCGACGACCGCAGCGAGCTGTTCATCGTCGAGGGCGACTCGGCGCTCGGCACCGCGAAGCTGGCCCGCAACTCCGAGTTCCAGGCGCTGCTGCCGATCCGCGGCAAGATCCTCAACGTGCAGAAGGCGTCCGTCGCGGACATGCTGAAGAACGCCGAGTGCGCGGCGATCATCCAGGTGATCGGGGCCGGGTCGGGCCGCACGTTCGACATCGACGCCGCCCGCTACGGCCGGATCATCCTGATGGCGGACGCCGACGTCGACGGGTCGCACATCCGCACGCTGCTGCTGACGCTGCTGTTCCGCTACATGCGGCCGATGCTGGAGGCCGGGCGGGTGTTCACGGCGGTCCCGCCGCTGCACCGGATCGAGCTGGTCAAGCCCAAGAAGGGCCAGGACAAGTACGTCTACTGCTACAGCGACGGCGAGCTGACCCGCAAGCTGGTGGAGTTCGAGCGCAAGGGGCAGCGCTGGAAGGAGCCCGTCCAGCGCTACAAGGGCCTCGGCGAGATGGACGCCGACCAGCTCGCGGAGACCACGATGGACCCGCGCCACCGCATCCTGCGGCGGATCCGGGTGGAGGACGCCGACGAGGCGGCGAAGATCTTCGATCTGCTGATGGGCAGCGAGGTGGCGCCGCGCCGGGAGTTCATCACCGCGGGCGCGTCCGAGCTGGACACCGAGCGCATCGACATGTAGCCGCTCCCTCCGGGGGTGGTGCGGGCGCCACCCCCGGCGAGCCGGTCCGCGGTGCGCGCCCGGTGCGGGGCCGGGGCCGTAGGTCGTGCACGGCTCCGGGGAGGGGGCGCGTCAGCCGGTGATGTGCAGGTTGCGCAACTGCTGGACCGGGTCCTGCGCCGCCTTGCGCTGCACGGAGGCCGTGGGCCACGGGGCGTACGGCGCGAGCGCGAGGTAGGTGTCGAACGACGCGGCGTTGTTGCCCGACGCCGACGGCAGCCCGGCCTTCCAGTCGATCACCGGCCCGAACAGCCCGCAGCCGTCCGTCTTCGGCACCGCGAACGTCGTGTCGGCGGCGGGGGTGTGCAGGACGGGCGGGTGGTGGAACGAGTCGGCGGGGTCGCCCTCGTCGACGACGCTGATCTGCCCGAGGTCGACGCCGAGGTTCAGCTTGACCGGGTCCTTCTTGGAGCCGATCGAGCAGCCCTTCCCGACCGCATCGTTGATGATCTTGATCTTCATCTCCAGCCCCGCGTTCGGGAGGTCGAAGGTGAAGCCGCCGGTGTACTTCGGCTGCACCTGCACCTTGTTGAACGGCAGGCCGTCGAGACCGGGGACGTTCAGGCCGAGCAGGCCGAGCACGCCACCGGGGATGGTCATCGGCTTGCCGGTCAGCGTGACGCTGGTGAACTCGGAGTTCGACGAGGCGTCGGCCTGGACCGACTGGACGGTGATCCGCATCGGCTGGGTGATGGTCTGGCTGAGCCCGCCGAGCTTCATGGAGCCGCCGGTCACCACCATCTGCATGCACAGGCCGAGGGTGGGGTCGATGCCGGCGGGCAGCGGCGGGCAGTCCTTGGCGAAGTCGAACGCCGGGACGCCGGGGGCCGGTGCCGCGGCGGCCGTCGCGGGGGCCTGGGGGGACGCCTGGGCCGGTGCGGCGACCGCGCCGAGCGCCAGGGTGAGGGGCGCCGCCACGGCGGCGGCGCGGAGGATGGATTTCACGGGTTCTGGACGCGCCTTTCGTCGATGGTGCGCGGACCGCGTTGGAGCGATCCACGCGAGGGTGTGCACCCGATTCAAAAACGTGAGTGTTTCTCGAAGCAAGATCGCACAGCTGACCGGATGAGGCCAGCTTTCACTGGCACTGTTCGCCGGGTGAGTGGCCGCTCACCGAGGGTTCTCCACCCGCCGGTGGAGAACCCCGGCTCCAGCCCCGCGCCGATCCCCGGACCGGCCGCCCCGGCCTAGCGTCGAGTCCATGAACACCGCCGACAACGTGCTCATCGCGCTCGCCGTCCTCGCGCTGGTCCTCTACCGGCAGCTGCGCGCCCGGCCGGTCGGCGAGCGCCGGCTCTACACCCTCCCGGCCGTCCTCGCCGTGATCGGCCTCGCGCAGGGCGGGCTGCTCGACGACGCGCACGCGGCGCTCAGCGTCGCGCTCCTCGCAGCCGAGGCCGTCGCCGCCGTCGCGTTCGGCGCCCTGCGCGCCGTCACCGTCCGGCTGTGGCGGGAGAAGGACGGCGAGCTGTGGCGGCGCGGCACCGGCTGGACCCTCGTGGCCTGGCTGGTGTCGATCCTCAGCCGCGTCGGGTTCCTCGCCGCCGGGCACGCCCTCGGCCTCAAGCTCGGCTCGAGCGTCTTCCTGGTCTTCCTCGCGCTCACCCTGATCGTGCAGAACCTGCTGGTCGCGTGGCGCGGAAGGCGGATCGGCGGGACCGCACCGGCTAGCGTCGCATCGTGAGGTTCGGACCCTTCGCTCCCGAGGACCGGCTCGTCCGCACGATCGCGATCACGGTCGCGCTGATCTGGGGAGCCGTCGCCTACCTGCGCGGGCTGCTCAACTCCACCCCCGCGCCGGCCCTGCACGGCACCGGCCTCGCGGTGATCCTGCTCAACACCGCCACGTTCGTCCTCCTGGGGGCGGGCCTGTGGGTGGGGCGCAAGAAGGACTCCCGCTGGCGCTTGATCGGGAACGTGCTGCTCCTGGCCGCGATGGGGACGTCGCTCTCGCTGTACGCCGTCGCCCCGCACGGCGGCGGCGGGTACTTCTTCTCGCTGGCCGCGATGTGGGCCCTGATCATGCGGACGAGGGTGCGCTGGGGCCTCGCCATCGGCGCCGCCACCGTGGTCGTCGTGGCGGCGCTGGGGGAGGCCTACGACCGCGGCCCCGACTACGGGCTGCTGGCCGCGTTCATCGGCCTGACCCTCGGCGCCCTCGCGAGCCGGCAGAGCGCCCTCGCGCAGGAGGCCACCCGCCGCGCCGAGGCGGCCAACGCGGTGCTGGCCGAGCGGTCGCACATCGCGCGCGAGATCCACGACATCCTCGCCCACTCGCTGTCGGCGCAGATCGTCCACCTGGAGGGCGCGCGCCTGCTGCTGTCGCGGGACGGCGACCGGGTGCAGGCCCTCGACCGGGTCGAGCGCGCGCGCAACCTCGCCAAGTCCGGCCTGGAGGAGACCAGGCGCGCGCTGGCGACGCTGCGCGGCGAGATCCCCGAGCCGAAGGACGTCATCGCGGAGCTGGCGGAGGAGTTCTACGCCAGCACGGGGCGCCCCTGCGACGTCCAGGTGACCGGCGAACCGCGCGAGCTGCCCCCGCAGGCGGGGCTCGCCGTCGTCCGGACCGCCCAGGAGGCGCTCACCAACGTCCGCAAGCACGCGCCCGGCGCCCGCGCGCGCATCACGCTGCGCTACCTCGGCGGTGCCGTCGGGCTCGAGGTGACCGACACCGGCGCGACCGAGCCGGTCCTGGAGATCGAGGGCGGCGGCTACGGGCTGGTCGGCATGCGGGAGCGCGCGGAGCTGATCGGTGGGACCCTGGAGACCGGGCCGGAGGGCGGGGGATTCCGCGTCGCCCTCCGGGTGCCGGCGTGACACGGGACGGGGCGCGGTGAGCGACGAGACGAGGATCCTGGTCGTCGACGACCAGACGGTGGTGCGGGAGGGCCTGGTCCTGCTGCTGGAGCTGCTGCCTGGCATCGAGGTGGCCGGGTCGGCGGGCGACGGCGAGCAGGCCGTCGCCATGGTCGGCGAGCTGCGGCCCGACGTGGTGCTCATGGACCTGCGGATGCCGCGGGTGGACGGGGTGGAGGCGACCCGGCGGATCAAGCAGGCGCATCCGGACGTCGAGGTCGTCGTGCTGACCACCTACGCCGACGACGAGTCGATCTTCGCGGCGCTGCGCGCGGGGGCGCGCGGGTACCTGACCAAGGACGCCGGCGCCGACGAGATCGCCCGCGCGGTCGCCGCGGTGCGCGGCGGCGCGGCGCAGCTCGACCCGGCGATCCAGCGCCGGCTGGTCGAGGCGGTCGCCGCCGACCAGCGGCCCGTCCGCACCGCCCGCGGCGAGCTGCCCGACGGGCTGACCCGGCGCGAGGCCGAGGTGCTCGCGCTGATCGCGCAGGGCCGGTCGAACACCGAGATCGCCGGCGACCTGTTCATCAGCGAGGCGACGGTCAAGACCCACATCAACAACCTGTTCGCCAAGGCCGGGCTGCGGGACCGCGCGCAGGCCGTCACCTACGCCTTCCGGCACGGCCTGGCCGGGTCCTAGCCACCCGCGCGGGGCCGGGACGATCAATCGGTCAGCGGGCGGCAAGACCTCGGTCAAGGCGCCCGCCCGGCGGTGGAGCGGTCCCCAGCATGGGAGGTCCCGGAACCCGGAAGGACCTCGCGTGCACCGAACCGTGATGATCGCGGAGTACCTGCGCCCGTACGCGCAGTGGCGGATCGCCCGCCCCGACCCCGCCGACGACTGCCGCAACGCCCGCGCCGCGATCGGCCTCATCGACGCGGCCGCCTACGTGGCGCAGCTGGACGACTGCGACCGCGTGATCGTCCGGATGGCCGTCGCCGGCTGCTTCGCCAAGGGCCGCTTCGATCCCGGTGCCGAGGGCGAGGCCCTCGTCCGGCACTGGCACTACGACGAGGCCGTCGGCGGCCCGGCCGACCTCCTGGAGGGCCTGGCGGAGTGCGCCGAGCGCGCCGCGTCCGACGAGCACGCCGGGCGCGCGGCCGCCTTCAGCCTGCACTAGGGCGCCGGCGGTTCCCCGGCGGCCTCCTGGTGCCCGTCTCCGGCGGCCTGCTCGTCTCCGGGGGCCTGCTCGTCTCCGGCGGCCTCCTCGTGCTCGAGCGCGCGGACGAGCGCCGCGAACCCGGCCTCGACCCCGGCGGTGTCGCCGCTGATCAGCCGCTCCAGCAGGAAGCCGCGCAGCGTCGCGAGGATCATCTCGGCGACCTGGAGCTTGCGCGCCTCCGACCAGTCCGGCGGGCAGAAGGACCGCAGGATCGGGATGTACTGCCGGGACGCCCCGCGGCCGAGCTCGCCGTGCCGCTCCACGTCGTACATGGCGAGGCCCATGGCCTGGTCGAGGACCCGCCGCAGCCCCGGCTCCTCGTTCATCAGGGTCGGCCAGACGGCGCGCACCCGGTCCGCCAGCGTCCCGCCGCCGCGCTCCGCCGCGGCGACGGCGAGCGCGTTGCCGATGCGCCGGTCGCGCAGCTTGGCGATCGCCTGCCGGAGCAGGTCGTCGGCGCCGTCGAAGTGGTAGAGCAGCACCTTGTGCGTGGTGCCGGCCGCGCGGGCGGCGCGCCGCAGCGAGAAGTCGACGAGCCCGTTCACCGCGAGGTCGTCGGTGACGCGTTCGAGCAGCTCGCGCCGCCTCGCCTCGCCGCGCGGCGATCCCGCCGACCGCCGGTAGGCCGCCTTCTTCGGCGGCGTCCCGGCGGCCCGTGCGGCGTCCGTCATCGACCCCTCCCCGTTCGTCTCCGGCTTCCCCGTCACGCAGCAGCCTAGGGTCGGCGTTCCCGGCCCGGGGCCGATCGGAAGCCAAGCGTGCGCTTGGTAGCCTTTCTCGCATGCCGACCCAGGAACAGATGAAGAGCACCCTCCAGGCCTACGTCGACGGCTTCAACTCCGGCGACGCCGCGGCCGTGACCGGCCTGTTCGCCGATGACGCCGTCGTGGTCGACCCGGTCGGCAATCCGCCGATGGAGGGCCGCGCCGCGATCGACGAGTTCTACGGCAACGCCGTGTCCGCCGGCGCGAAGCTCTCGCTCGACGCCCCCATCCGCGGCTCGCACGGCGACCGCGCCGCGATGGCCTTCACCGTGACCGTCCCCGGCATGCGCGTCCGCGTCATCGACGTCATGACCTTCGGCGCCGACGGCAAGATCGTCCGCATGGAGGCGCACTGGGGACCCGACGACGTCGAGAGCTGACCGGGACGTGGCAGGCTGGTACCCGGTCGGAACCGAGGAGGTCGGGTGCCCGCACGTCCGGTGCTGTATGTGATCGCCTGCGGCGGGCGGCCCGCCGCCGACCTGCCGGCCTTCGCCGAACGGCTCCTCGGCGACGGCTGGACGGTCTGCGTCGTCGCGACGCCGTCCGGCACGAAGTTCGTCGACGCCGCCCGGCTGTCCGCGCTGACCGGCTTCCCCGTCCGCTCGGACTACAAGCGGCCCGAGGAGCCCGACGTCCTGCCGCCCGCCGACGCGTTCGCCGTCGCCCCGGCGACCTTCAACACCGTCAACAAGTGGGCGCACGGCATCAGCGACACGCTGGCGCTCGGCCTGCTCAACGAGGCCGTCGGGCTGGGCCGCCCGATCGTCGCCGCCCCGTGGCCGAACGCGGCGCTCGCCCGCCACCCGGCCTTCGTCCGCAGCGTCGACGAGCTCCGCGCCTGGGGCGTCACCGTCCTCCTCGACCCGGGCCGCCTCCCGAACCCCGACTCGGACGAACCGAGCGGCGCGACGTTCCCCTGGCCGGACCTGCGCGACCACCTGCGCTCGCTCCACGCCCGCCTGACAGCGGGCTGACTCCGGCGACGGGTCCGGCCGAAACCCGCACCGACCCGGCGCATGCCGCGCCCGCCGGTACGAACCCGCACGCCAGAGCCCCTTCGCCGCGGGACGATCCGGCGTAACGGGGCGCAACCGGCCCCGACACCCCGGAGAAACATCCCGTTCCTAGCTTCTGCGGTGCCCGCCGCCCCGCTAGGAAAGGAGCCGGGTTTGGATCTGGCAGAGAACCCGCAGATGGAGGACTACTCCCTGCGGTACACGCCCAGCGCGTTCCGCACCTGGTCGCCGTGGATGGTGTTCCTGAGCTGCCTGGTAGGCCTGTCCGCCATGGCGGGATACGCGCTGGACGCCGCGTTCGTCAACGAGTTCGGCTTCGGCAGCTCGCTGCTCGGATTCGCCGTCGCGAGCGTCGTCACGCTGCCGCTGACCGTCGTCATCGCGTTCGCCATCACCCGCAAGCACATCGACATCGACCTGCTCACCCGCGGTTCCGGGTTCGGTTACCTGGGCTCCACGGTGACCTCGCTGGTCTACGCCACCTACACGCTGATCTTCCTCGCCTACGAGGGCGCGATCATGGCGCAGGCGGTGACCGCGCTCTGCCACGTCGACGTCCACGTCTCGTACGTGATCGTCTCCGTCGTCATGGTGCCGCTCACGCTGTACGGGATGACCTTCAGCTCGAAGTTCCAGGCGTGGACGTGGCCGCTGTGGATCCTGCTGATCGGCTTCGCCCTGGTCATCGCGGCGACCTCGCCCTCCGCCGGCCACCACATGGTCCACCCGGTCACCGCGCACGGGGCGGCCGCCGTCGGCGGCCTCACGCTGACCGCGGTGTTCACCATCGCCGCCGCGCAGCTGTCGTTCGCGGTGCAGATCGGTGAACAGGGCGACTACCTGCGGCTGATGCCCGACCCGAAGGGCGCGGCGGGGCGCCGCAGATGGCGGCTGGCGGTGCTGATGGGCGGCCCGGGCCTGTCCCTGTTCGCCATCGTCATCTTCTTCGCGTCCACGCTGCTCGTCGGCTACGCCGGCACCGAGACGACGCCCGACCACGTCGCGGTCCCGGTCGACCTGTTCACCGTCGTGTACGAGCGCGCGGTCGGGAACCACACCGTGGCGCTCGTCCTCGCGGGGGTCCTGGTGCTGCTCTCGCAGATCAAGATCAACATCATGAACACCTACTCGGGCTCGCTGTCGTGGTCGAACTTCTTCTCCCGGCTGCTGCACCGGCATCCCGGCCGCGCGGTGTGGGTGGTCCTCCAGGTCGCGCTCGCGCTGGTCCTCATGGAGATCGACATCTTCGCCCACATCGTCACCGTGCTGGCCTGGTACGCCAACATCGGCATCGCCTGGATCGCAGCCATGGCGTCCGACCTGGTCATCAACAAGCGGTGGCTGCGCCTCAGCCCGCGTGAGGTGGAGTTCCGCCGCGCCCACCTGTACAACGTGAACCCGGTCGGCTTCGGCTCGATGGTCGCCGCCGCGGCCGTCTCGATCGTCGCCTACTACGGCGCGTTCGGCTCCACGGCCGCCGACCTGTCGCCCTTCATCGCCTTCGTCCTCGCGCTGGCGCTGCCGCCCCTCGTCGCGGCGGCCACCCGGGGCCGCTGGTACATCGCGCGGACGAGCGTCTTCCCCGACGGCGCGACCGAACTGCCCTGCGCGGTGTGCGGCGGGTCCTACGACGTCGCGGACATGGCCACCTGCCCGTTCCACCAGGGGCACATCTGCTCGCTGTGCTGCTCCACCGAGGGCTCCTGCCGGGACGCCTGCAAGCCCAGCGCGTGGCGCCCGCCCAAGGGGCCCGTCCTGCTCGGCATGCCCGGCACGACGCCGGCGCCGTCCGTCTCCGCCTCCCTCGAACAGGCCCCGGAGGCACTCCGATGACCAGCGTCCCTATCGTCGGGTTCGTCCACCCGGACAGGTCGCTCCTCAGCCTTGGGGTGGCCCTCGCCAGCAGCCGCCGCGCCATACGGCAGTGCGGCCTCTGGGTGTCACCACCGTGACCGGAGCCCTCGCCCCCTGACCATCGCGAGCCGGGCCCGCCGACCGCGGGCCCGGCTCACCGTCATGCCTCGTCGGTGTCAGCGTCGGCGTCGGAGTCCGGCGGGACGGGGCCGATCGGCCCGCTGATCGACACGATGCGGGTGCTGAGCCTCTCGCCGGAGCCGTCGCGGCGGCCGAGCGTCACGTTCAGCGTCGCGGGCTTGCCGTTCGCGCCGGCGGCGCGCAGCGGGGTCGGCGCCGCCCACGCCTGGAGCAGCACGTCCTCGCCCTTCAGGAACCGGTGCGCCCGGACGCCGCCGGTCGCGCGGCCCTTGGCCGGGAAGTCCGCGAAGTCGGCCAGCTTGATCGCGCCCGTCTGCGTGCCGGGCAGCGCCGACGACGACCCGGACACCGTGATCACCCGGGCCTCACGGCCGGGGTCGAGCGCGCCGAACCACAGCACCTGGGCGCCGGCGCCCAGCTTGATGCCGGCCATGCCGCCGGCGGCCCGGCCCTGCGGCCGCACGTTCGACGCGGCGAAGTGCAGCAGCTGCGCGTCGGTGGTGATGAACACCAGGTGCTGGTCCTCCGCGAGCAGCTGGACGGCGCCGACGACCCGGTCGCCGTCCTTGAGCCCGATGACCTCGAACTCGTCGCGGTTGGCGGGGAAGTCGGGGACGACCCGCTTGACCACGCCCTGCGCGGTGCCGAGGGCGAGCCCGCCGCCCTCGTCCGTCACGGCCGCCACGCCGACGACCGTCTCGTCCGGTTCCAGCTCGACGTACTCGGTCACCGGCGCGCCGCCCGCCAGGGACGGCGGCGTCGCCGACGGCGGCAGCGCCGGCAGGTCCAGGACGTCGATGCGGATCATCCGCCCGAGCGAGGTCACCGCGCCGACCTGGCCGCGGGCCGTCGCCGGGACGACCGAGACCAGCACGTCGTGGGGGGCGCGCGGGCCGCTGTCGGGCAGCGGCTCGGCGCCGTGCGTGCGGGCCAGCAGCCCGGTGGACGACAGCAGCACCGTGCACGGGTCGTCCGCCACCTCGAGGGGGACGGCGGCCGCGGCGGTGTGGCCGGAGGACTCCAGCAGGATCGTCCGGCGCGGGGTCGTGTACTCGGAGGCGACCTCGCCGAGCTCCTTGGACACCAGGCCGCGCAGCTTGCGCTCCGACTCCAGGATCGCGGTCAGCTTCGCGATCTCCTTGGCGAGCTGCTCCTTCTCCTTCTCCAGCTCGAGCCGGTCGTAGCGGGTGAGGCGGCGCAGCGGGGTGTCCAGGATGTACTGCGCCTGGATCTCCGACAGCTCGAAGATCTGCATCAGCCGCTGCTTGGCCTGCGCGGCGTCGTCGCTCTGCCGGATGACCTGGATGACCTCGTCGATGTTGAGCAGCGCGACCAGCAGGCCGTCGACGAGGTGGAGGCGGTCCTCGCGCTTCTTGCGGCGGAACATCGACCGGCGCCGCACGACCTCGATGCGGTGGTCGACGTACACCTGCAGCAGGTCGCGCAGGCCGAGCGTGCGCGGCCGGCCGTCGACGAGCGCGACGTTGTTGATGCCGAAGGTCTCCTCCATCGGGGTGAGCCGGTAGAGGTCCTGCAGGACGGCCTCGGGGTTGAAGCCGTTCTTGATCTCGATGACCAGGCGCAGGCCGACGTTGCGGTCGGTGAGGTCCTTCAGGTCGGCGATGCCCTGGATCTTCTTGGCGTTGACGAGTTCCTTGATCTTGGCCTTGACGCGCTCCGGGCCGACCGCGTACGGCAGCTCGCTGACCACGATGCCCTTGCGGCGCGGCGTGACGTTCTCGATCGTCGTGGTGGCGCGGGTGCGGAACGTCCCGCGGCCCTTCTCGTAGGCGTCGCGGATGCCGTCCAGGCCGACGATCATGCCGCCGGTGGGCAGGTCGGGGCCGGGGACGAAGCGCATCAGGTCGTCGAGGGTGGCGTCGGGGTGGTCGATCAGGTGCCGGGCCGCCGCGACCACCTCGCCGAGGTTGTGCGGGGCCATGTTGGTGGCCATCCCGACCGCGATCCCGGACGCGCCGTTCACCAGCAGGTTCGGGAACGCCGCGGGCAGCACCTCCGGCTCCTGCTCCTGGCCGTCGTAGTTCGGCCGGAAGTCGACGGTGTCCTCGTCGATGGAGGCGACCATCATCAGCGCCTCGCGGGACATGCGGGCCTCGGTGTACCGCATGGCGGCGGGCAGGTCGTCGCCGCCGAGCGAGCCGAAGTTGCCGTGCCCGTCGACCAGCGGCATCCGCATCGCCCACGGCTGGGCCATCCGCACCATCGCGTCGTAGATCGCGCTGTCGCCGTGCGGGTGCAGCTTGCCCATGACCTCGCCGACGACGCGCGCGCACTTGACGTGCCCGCGGTCGGGGCGCAGCCCCATCTCGTTCATCGAGTACAGGATCCGCCGCTGGACGGGCTTCAGCCCGTCGCGGGCGTCGGGAAGCGCCCGCTGGTAGATCACCGAGTAGGCGTACTCGAGGTAGCTGCCGCGCATCTCCTCGGAGACGTCGACGTCGACGATGTTCTCCTCGAAGTCCGGCGGCGGGGGAGGGGCTTGGGATCCGCGTCGTGCCATGCCCCACATTGTGGCCGGTCCCGCCGACATCTTTCGCCCGCCCCACCGGATGGACCGCGGATCGGTTCCCGGCGCCGGCGCGGCGCGCCATCCGGTCAGCGGTCGTGGCAGATTGGTCCCGGACGGTTCTCACCCCGCGGCCGCGCCCCGGCCGCGTCCCCCGTGGAGGTACCCGATGAGCGCGCTGGCCGACTTCCAGAACTCGATCTACCTGCAGGGACTCGGCGACGTGCGGCCTTCGCTGCCCACCGACCTGACGAGGCTGGAGGGGCTGGCCGAGGGCGTGCTGTCGGCGCAGGCGTTCGGGTACGTCGCGGGATCGGCCGGCAGCGAGGCGACCGCGCGCGCCAACCGCGACGCGTTCGACCGGTGGCGGATCGTCCCGCGATTCCTGCGGGACGTGGCGCACCGCGACCTGTCGGTGGACGTCCTCGGCACCGCTATGCCCTCGCCGGTCCTGCTCGCGCCGATCGGCGTGCAGTCGATCTTCCACCCGGACGGGGAGCTCGCCACCGCGCGCGCGGCGGGGGCCGAGGGGGTCACCATGGTGCTGAGCACCGCCTCGTCCCACTCCATCGAGGAGGTCGCGGAGGCCAACGGCGACGGCGCGCCCCGCTGGTACCAGCTCTACTGGCCGAAGGACCGGGACCTCGCCGTCAGCTTCCTGGAGCGGGCCAAGGCGGCGGGCTACACGGCGCTGGTCGTCACGCTCGACACGTTCACGCTGGCGTGGCGGCCCCGCGACCTGGACCAGGCGTACCTGCCGTTCCTGCGCGGCATCGGGGTCGCGAACTACTTCAGCGACCCCGTCTTCCAGAAGGCGGTCGGCGGGCCCGTCACCGACGCCAACCGCGACACCGCGCTCCTGCACTGGGTCGCCAACTTCGGCAACCCGTCCCTGACCTGGGACGATCTGGCCTTCCTGCGGGACCACTGGGACGGGCCGATCGCGCTGAAGGGCGTCCAGCACCCCGACGACGCGCGCCGCGCGGTGGACGCGGGCATGGACGGCGTGATCGTCTCCAACCACGGCGGACGGCAGGTCGACGGCGCCGTGGCGTCGCTGGACGCCCTGCCCGGCGTGGTCGACGCCGTGCGCGACCAGGCCACGGTGCTGTTCGACAGCGGGATCCGGACGGGATCGGACGTGGCGAAGGCGCTCGCGCTGGGCGCCAAGGCGGTGCTGCTCGCGCGCCCGTACGCCTACGGGCTGGCGCTCGGCGGGCAGGCCGGCGTCCAGCACGTCCTGCGCTGCATCCAGGCCGAACTGGAACTGACCATGGCGCTGTCCGGTGTCACCCGGCCGGACGAGCTTTCTCCGGAGATTCTGGTCCGCGCTTAGGTTCCCGCTTGGGTTCCTCTGTGGGCGGGGCGTAGATCTCGTATAGGCGGGCCAGTCCTGCGTCTATGGCGTGTGCGGTGGCGTCCTCTTCTGGCGGCAGCGGCCTGTAGGGAGTGCCGTCGTGTCGTCTGGCCACCGCGCGTCGCACGGCGCCCACGTTGGCGCGTAGTCCTTCGACGCCGGGCCTAAGTGCGCGGACGTGCGGCACGGTCTCGCGTAGGACGTCGACGACATCCGCTGGGTGCGGCTGCGCGCGCGTGACGAACCGGTGCAGCCGCAGCGGGCCGTATAGGTCGTCCATCTCGGCGACGGAGTTCTCGAACCGGGTGAGGGCGTGAGGTTCGCCCTTCAGGACATCGGTGAGGGCCGCCAAGGACTGCGATGTGCGGCGGCGCAGGACGTCCCTCGTGCGGAAGGGAAGAACGAACCATGCGGCGGCCGTGCCGATGACGGAGCCGACAAGGATCGCCTCTAGGCGTGTCTCCAGCAAGGGAGCGGCGGACTGGCCGAAGTACCCGTACAGCAGCGACAGCGCGGCCGTCACCCCGCCCGCCCAGTACGCGTAGCTCCGCTGCCGCAGCCATGCCGCGACGCCCAGCACCACGAAGATGAGAACGACCGCGTGAGGGTCGCGTGGTGCGAACAAGCCGGACGCCACGGCGGCCAGGACCGTCCCTCCGGCCGCGCCGAGCGCGCGCAGCAGACCCTTGTGGAGGGCGTCGCCACGTCCTCGCGCTCCATTGCAGACGATGAACGCCGTCAGGACGACCCACGACCAATGATCCGGGAACAGCAGGTGCCCGATGGCGAACGCGGCGCACAGGGCCGCACCCATCTGCGCCGCCATGCGGGTGCTGGCGGGCAGCCGTTTGCTGGGAGCGGGAGGCGGGGCGGCCTCCACATGGCCGCCGCGCCAAGGGCGTTCTACGGCGACCTGGACGGCCGTGACCCAGAAGTAGGGGATGAGCGCCACGACGGGTGCCCACAGCAGGTGCGTCGACGGCGCGCCGGGCGCGCCGTGGGGGATGACGAGCAGGGCGATCGCTGGGAGCATCATCAGCGTGCCGGCCTTGGTGAAGCGCGGCCCGAAGCGGCGGATCCAGACCCCGGACGTGACGAGGGCGGCGAACGCGGCGTCCCCCGCGAACGCGTCGTCGCGCATGAGGATGCCGAGGCCGACCGAGACGAGGGCGACGGCGGGCATGACGGCGAACCCGACCAGCCGGTCGGACGGGCGGGCGCCGCGATGCCCCCTGGACAGGGTGACGGACAGCACGACGGCCTGCATGACGGCGTCCGTGTGCAGGTGCGCCGCGTGCTCCAGCAGCAGCGCCGACCCGAAGGACGCCAGCATGGCGGCCACCGTGGTCGCGGCGACGGTGACCGGCGCCTTCGCGGCGCCGAGGCCCCGGATCGTGCCCGCCGCCATGGCCCACCTCCGATAGATAGTAAGGGATAGCGTAGCATTATGCGGAGCGATCGGCCCGAGGTGCCGAGGGAAGCGGTGGTGGAGATCCGCCGCGGGGTGATGCGGATGGCGCGCCGGATGCGCTCCTCGCGCTCCCCGGACGCGCTGAGCAGCAACAAGCTCGTCGTGCTCGGGCACCTGGCCCGCAACGGGCCCAGCTCGGCCGGCGAGGTGGCGGCGGCCGAGGGGCAGCGGCCGCAGTCGTTGACCAGGGTCTTCGCGGAACTCGAGGAGGCCGGCCTGATCGTCCGCACGCGCGACGAGCGGGACCGCAGGCAGGCCGTGCTGACCATCACCCGGGCCGGGGGCGAGGCGCTCAGGCGCGACCTCGACGAGCGCGACGCCTGGCTCGCCGGCGCGCTCGGCGGGCTCGGCGAGACCGAGCGCGAGGTGCTGAGGCTCGCCGCCCGACTGATGGAACGGCTGGCGGAATAGTTCGCTACTGCTTACTATTTTGGAAACGATGATCCCGGGTAAGGAGACGCGCATGCGCTGGCCCGATCACGCCATCTGGTGGCACGTCTACCCCCTCGGCTTCACCGGCGCCGAACGCGCCGCCCTCCCGCCCGGCGCCGGCGCCCCGCCCGCGCACCGCCTGGACCGGATCGCCGGATGGCTCGACCACCTGGTCGCGCTCGGCTGCAACGGCCTCGCCCTCGGGCCGGTGTTCGCGTCCGAGACGCACGGCTACGACACCGTCGACCACTTCCGCGTCGACCCGCGCCTCGGCGACGAGTCCGACCTGCTGCGGCTCGTCGAGGCGGCGTCGGGACGGGGCGTCCGGGTCCTGCTCGACGGGGTCTTCAACCACGTCGGGCGGGGCTTCCCGCGCTTCGCCGACGTCGAGGCGCAGGGCGGCGCGTCGCCGTACGCGGGATGGTTCGTCCCCGACGGCGACGGCGGCTTCCGCACGTTCGAAGGCCACCACAAGCTCGTCGCCCTCAACCATGACGAGCCGGCCGTCGCCGACTACACGGTCGAGGTCATGAGCCACTGGCTGGAGCGCGGCGTCGACGGTTGGCGGCTGGACGCCGCCTACGCCGTCCCCGCGGAGTTCTGGCGGACGGTGACCGACCGCGTCCGCGCGCGCTTCCCCGACGCATGGCTCCTGGGGGAGGTCATCCACGGCGACTATGCGGGGTTCGTCGAACGCAGCGGACTCGACTCCGTCACCCAGTACGAACTATGGAAGGCCATCTGGAGCTCGCTGAACGACCGCAACTTCTTCGAACTGGCCCATGCGCTCACCCGCCACGACGGGATGCTCCAGACGTTCGTGCCGCAGACCTTCCTCGGCAACCACGACGTGACGCGCATCGCCAGCCGCCTCGACGATGAGCGCCACCTCGCCCATGCGCTCGTCATCCTCCTGACCACCGCCGGCGTCCCGTCCATCTACGCCGGCGACGAGTTCGCCTTCCACGGCATCAAGGAGGAGCGCGAAGGCGGCGACGACGCCATACGTCCCGCCTTCCCTGAACGCCCCGACGAGACGCCCGGACACGGTGCTCCCTACCACCGCCTCCACCAAGACCTCATCGGCGTGAGGCGCCGCCACCCATGGCTCGTCCGCGCGCACACGCAGGTCGCCACCTTGACCAACACGGCGCTCTCCTACACAGTGGGGCAGGGCGAACAGCGCCTGGGCGTCGTCCTCAACGTGGCCGACGAGCCCGCCAAGGCCGACCTCCCCGCCGCCGGATGGACCTGCATCGCCGGGGACGCCGCCTTCCACGGCGAAGGCGCCCTGATACCGCCCCAAGGCTGGGCCATCGCGCACCCATGACAGATGTCATGGCCGACCCCTGCGAACCTCACGGCCCGCACCTGACGTTCATGACTGCACGCGGAGATCGCCCCTCGGCAGCATGGGACCCATGAAGGCACACGTGATCGAGGTACGCGACCTGCAGCTGAACGAGGCCGTGCGAGACGTCTCGTTCACCGTGGCGAAGGGCGAGGTGTACGCGCTGCTCGGCCGGTACGGCTCGGGCAAGACCACCCTGCTGGAGATGCTCGCCGGCCTGCGCCGCCCCACCGGCGGGACGGTCCGCGTCCGCGGCGCCGACCCCTACACCGACCGCGACGCCGCCCGGTCCGGGACCGTCTGGCGCGACGGCGGCCTGTTCCCCGGCCTCACCGTCGCCGAGATCATCGACACCTGGCGGCGCTGGACCCTCGACCCGATCACCCGCGACGAGGCGCTCCGCCTCGCCCGCCTCACCGGCCACGCCGACGTCCCGTTCGAGCGACTCGACCCCGGCCGCCGCCGCCTGCTCGACCTCGCGCTCGCCCTCATCGGCCGCTCCGACGTGCTGTTCCTCGACGAGCCCACCGCCGGGCTCGACGAGGACGCCGCCCGCGAGGTCTGGTCCGTCCTGCTCCTGCTGGCCGCGCACGGCAGCACCGTCGTGATCACCACCCGGG
Source organism: Actinomadura sp. NPDC048394 (assembly GCF_040651755.1). Lineage (NCBI taxonomy): Bacteria > Bacillati > Actinomycetota > Actinomycetes > Streptosporangiales > Thermomonosporaceae > Actinomadura > Actinomadura sp. NPDC048394. The sequence continues at coordinate 126,939 of NZ_JBEZJL010000007.1, forward strand.
ACACCGGCGAGGCCTGCCGCGCCGACCGGGTCGGCGTCCTCGACGAGGGCCGCCTCGTCACCGGACGCGCCTCCGCCCGGCTCGGCACCGCCGCCCGGCGCGCCCCCCACGCCCCTCACGCCCCGTTCGCCGCCTGACCGGCGCCGCACGCGTGGACGACGGCGGCCCCACCCCGCTCCTGCACGCCCTGGGCGGGATCGTCCCGGCGCACCTGCGGCGGCGGCGCCCGCATCCCTTGACGCCCGCATACTCTGGGCGCGTGCAGCCGAGGATCCCGCGCCCCACCGTCATCGCCGCGATCATCGTGGGGATGACGGCGGTCACCCTGGCCGGATTCCTCCTGCCCGCGCTCTGGTACGAGGCCTTCGACCGCCACGACCCGGCCCGCGTCGCGTTCTCCGCGGCCGGCGTCGCCACCGCGTTCGCGCTCTACGCCCGGATGCTGTGGCTCAACATGATGCGCCGCACCGCCCCCGGCCACCGCTTCGGGCTCGCCGCGATCGCCGCGATCTGCTGGACGCTGCCGCTCCTCGGCGTCGGCCACGGCTGGGGCAACGCCCTCCTCGTCCCCGCCGGGCTGATCGCCGTCGTCCTGCCGCTCCGCCAGGCGATCCCGGTGGCCGCCGCCGCGGCCGTCCTCACCCCCGTCTACGGCGTCCTCCTCGGCCTGCCCGCCTTGAGCGTCCTCTACGAGATGGTCGGCGTGCCGCTCGCCGCCTTCTCCGGATACGTCCAGGTATGGCTGTTCCACGTCGTCCAGGAACTGCGGGAGGCGCGCGCCGAGGTGGCCCGTTCCGCGGTCGGAGAGGAACGCCTCCGCTTCGCCCGCGACCTGCACGACGTCCTCGGCCACAGCCTCCAGGCCGTCGCGCTCCGCGCCGAGGTCGCCGAACGCTACCTCGACCGCGACCCCGGCCGCGTCCGCAAGGAGCTCACCGAGATCCAGACGATGGCGCGCGACTCCGTCCGCGACGTCCGCGAGGTCGTCCGCGGCTACCGCGCCACGTCCCTGCGCACCGAACTGGACGGCATGTCCGCCGTCCTGCGCGCCGCCGGCATCCGCTGCGACCGGCCCGAAGTGTCCCCCGAACTCCCCGCCCACGTGCACGAACCCCTCGGCTGGGTCGCCCGGGAGGCCGCCACCAACGTGCTCCGGCACTCCAGCGCCACCTGGTGCGAGATCACCGTCCGCACCGGCGGCGACCACGTCCACGTGGAGATCGTCAACGACGGCGCGCCGCGCCGCGCCGCCGGCGACTCCGGCAGCGGCCTCACCGGCCTCGCCGAGCGGATCGCCGCCGCCGGCGGCCGCTTCAGCGCCGGCCCGTCCGGCGACGGCACCTTCCGGGTGACCGCCGCGGTCCCGGCGAGCCCCGCCGTGCCTGCGGCCCCCGCGGCGAGGGGAGAGGCATGATCCGCGTCCTGCTGGCCGACGACCACCTGCTGATCAGGGAGGCCCTCGTTCTGCTGCTGGAGACCGAGGACGGCATCGAGGTCGCCGCCGACGTCGGCCGCGGCGACGAGGCCGTCGACCGCGCCCTCGTCCTCAAGCCCGACGTCGCCGTCCTCGACATCGACATGCCCGGCCTCGACGGCCTCGCCGCCGCCGAGCGCCTCTCCCGCGACCTCCCCGGCTGCCGGCTGGTGATCGTCACCGCGCACGGCCGGCCCGGCAACCTGCGCCGCGCGATGGCCGCCGGCGTCCGCGGCTTCCTCGGCAAGGACGCCCCCGGCGCCCAGCTCGCCCAGGTCATCCGCCAGGTCGCCGCCGGCGCCCGCTACATCGACCCGCAGCTCGCCGCCGACGCCCTCGCCGCCGAGGAATGCCCCCTCACGCCCCGCGAGCTCGACACCCTGCGCGCCTCCGCCGACGGCGCCCCCGTCTCCCGCATCGCCCGCACGCTCGGCCTGTCCGAGGGGACCGTCCGCAACTACCTGTCCGCCGCCGTCACCAAGCTCGGCGTCCACAACCGCCACGCCGCCGTCAGCACCGCCCGCGACCTCGGCTGGCTGTAGCCGCCGTTCCCTCGGCGCCCGCTTGGGACGCGGGTCAGCGGCGGGCCAGGAGGAGGGAGCCGCGCTTGGTCACCGGGAGCGGGGTCGGGAGCCGCGTCGCCGCCTCCGCGGCCTGCGGACGGGGGACGTGGCGGGCGATCAGGTAGTCCCGGATCGCGGCCCGGTCGGGGAGCGTGATCAGCGGGGCGTCCCACCGCTCCACCTCCACCTCGCCGAACACCTCGCAGACCCGCGCCGGCGCGTCCTCCGCGTCGAACGAGGACGGCTCGGGCCGCCAGACCGGCGCCAGCTCCGGGCTGTCGGTCCGGCAGATCGCCGAGACCAGCAGCGTCCCGCCCGGCGCGAGCACCCGCCGCGCCTCGCGCAGCGCGAGGCGCGGCTCGTCCAGGTGGTACAGCATGTTGACCGCGACGGCCGCGTCGAAGGCGCCGTCCCGGAACGGCAGGCGCAGCGCGTTCGCCCGCACCCGCGGCCCGGGGTGGGCGCCCAGCAGCGTCGCGGACGCGTCCAGCCCCACCAGCTTGAACGGCGGCGGGTCCGGGAGGGCGCGGCTGAGCGCGCCCTCCCCGCAGCCGATGTCCAGCACCCGGGACGCCCCGGCCGCGAGCAGCTTCGCGGCGATGTGGTCGTGCAGGCTCCGCGCCCCGATCAGGTACCGCCGGGTGACCTGCGCGGCGAGGCGGAACCGCTCCGGGTCGGCGTCGTAGTCGGGCGACAGGGCCATACACGTGAGTCTGCCCAGCGGGACGTGGGGGGATGCGTCGTCAGGCGGTGGTGCCGCCGTCCACGACCATGTCGTGACCGACCAGATAGGCCGACTCGTCGGACGCCAGCCACAGGACGGCGTCGGCGACCTCGGACGGGTCGCTCGGGCGCCCCGCGGGGATCGAGGCCTTCAACCGCGCGTCGCGCTCCGCCCTCGTCTCACCGGGCCGCAGCGACATCGGGGTGTCGCTGGCGCCCGGGCTGACCGCGTTGACGCGCACCCCGTCGGCGATGTGGTCGATCGCCGCGGTGCGGGTCAGGATGCTGACCCCCGCCTTGGACGCCGCGTACGCGCCCAGCCCGGGCCTGCGCCCGTGCACGCCGATGTTGGACGCGATGTTGACGATCGTGCCGCCGCCGTGCGTCCGCATGTGCGCGATCTCGTGCTTCATCGACAGGAACACACCCGTCAGGTTCACGTCGAGGACCGTGCGCCACGCGTCGTCATCGATGTCAGCGACCGGCCCGACCGCGCCGAACGTTCCGGCATTGTTGACCGCGACGTGCAGCCCGCCATGGCGGCCCACGACGGCGGCGACCATCGCGGCGGCGTCCCCGGGGACGGTCAGGTCGGCGACTACATGATCCGCACGCCCGCCTTTGGCCCGGATCTCCTCGACGGCCTCCACAAGGGCCTTCTCGTCCCGCCCGGCCAGCACCACGACGGCGCCCTCCTCGGCGAAGGCGCGTCCGGTGACCCGCCCGATCGCCCCCGCCCCACCAGTGACGAGCACGACCCGATCAACGAAGCGTTCCTTCATGACCTCTCCCATTTTCCAGAATGATCGATCTCGAATAAGCAAGGAATTCAACACCCCGCCCGTCCCAAGCCCAGAAAGCCGCCCCTCCGGCCGCCCAGTACCGGCGTTGATCAGCGTCGGCGTTGATCAGCGCCGGGGTTGTTCAACGGCGCTCGTTCAATGCGGGTTGTTCAGTACTGCAAGGCGATAGCCCGAGTGCGCACGCCCCTGGAAGCGTCGGTGCGAGCGCGTGGCCGGATGGCCGCTGCCTGCACAGGCGGTGCCCGCGCAGGGGACTGTCGGCACGGGCGGTGATCAAGGGAAGAGGGCTTGGGCTTGGCGGGCGGCGTCGCGGATGCGGGACTCCTCCGCTGGAGCACGGCCCAGGACGCGCATGCCCTGGAAGATCACCAGCAGCAGCCGGGCGAGCGCGCGCGGGTCGGCGTCGGCGGGCAGTTCGCCCTGCGCGCGGGCGCGGGTCAGCGCCGACGTCAGGGATGCCTCGAGGAAGTTCCAACTGGCCTCGACCAGCCGCGCCGCCTCGGCGTCACGGCCGGCCAGTTCGACCGCAGTGTTCACCACCAGGCAGCCGAGGCGCGGCCGCTCCCGGCCGGCCTCGTCGGCGTAGCGGTCGATCAGCGCCCGGACGGCCGGCAGGACCGGGCCGGGCTGCGACAGCGCTTCCGCGATCTTCGGGTCGGTCGTCTCGAGGTAGCGCTCGAGCGCCCGCAGGAACAGCTCGTGCTTGCCGCCGAACGTCGCGTAGACGCTCGCGCGGGCGATGCCGAGACGCTCGACGAGGTCGGCCATGGAGGTCGCCTCGTATCCGCGCTCCCAGAACAGTTCCAGCGCATGCTGCAACGCCGCGTCCGGATCGAACTCCTTGGTCCGTGCCATGGCTCGACCGTACGGCTATCGAGAACGATCGGTCAAATATCAGGCGTCCGAACGCGCCGGGACGGAAGGACGGTCGAGGTCCAGCGTGTCCAGCACCGAGCCGTCAGCCGCCAGCGCTTCGAGAACGGGGCCGCGCCGGGCGCCCCAGACCACGACGATGTGCCCGTGGGCGGGCACGTTCAGGAGCCGCTTGCCCACCCGGACCCGGGTCACCTCGGCCGAGGCGCGCAGCCGGGCCTCGTTCACCCACTTCGCGCCCCACGGCAGCAGCCGGTTGGCGTTCCGGACCGTCCGTCCCGTGCCGTACTTGTACAGGTAGCGGCCCATCTCGCCGGACGAGCGGCGCACCAGCGGCTCGTAGGGCGCCGAGCCGCCGCCTCCGCCCAGCCCCATCCATTCGCCGTCCCGCCGGTGGAACGTTCGACCCTCGATGAACGGGTCGACGCCGGCCCCGCTCCACTGGTGGAGGAACGTTACAACGGCGACGTCGCCGTCCATGTCGAGGCCGAGCGGAAGGAAGTCCCGTTCCTCGTCGAAGGTGTCGGGGGCGGGATCGGGCATGCCGTCCCGAAGGAGCCGCAGGCACTCCTCATGCACCTCGTGGTCGTTCATGTTCGGGGGACCTCTGATCGTGCAGGCAGGGCGAGGGGCCCTCCCGCGAGAGGGCCCCGACGTTCGACTCACTCTAGAGGTCCGGCTCGTCTGGTTTCACCCATCTGGCCTACTCCCGTCGATGCTTTGCCATCTGCCCTTCATCGCCCCGTCGCCTGCACCTCTCGCCCTCCCGCCGGCCCCGCATCCGCCGAGGTCCGAGCGCCCCGCCCCGTTCGCCCCGCCGCTCCCGCACGCTCCGCACACCTTCGAACACCGCCCCTCCCATTCCACGGCCCAGCCGCCCTCCACCCGCGCGCTCCCCGTGCCCCCATGGGCCTCCGCAGGCCTCCTCCGACCTACTCCTCGCGCACCACCACCGGCCTTCCCAGCCGCCCCCCACAGGCCACGCCCCCACGTGCTTCCCAACCGAGCTCCACCGTGCCCTCCGCCAGCGCTCCGCCAGCGCTCCTGACCGCGCCCCAACACGCTTCCGAGTCGCGCTCCAACATGCCTTCCGGGTGCTCCGACGCCTTCCCGGCCGCGCCCCGACGTGCTGCCCTACCGCCCTCCCCCGTGCTCACTGGCCGCAATCCGCAGCGCTGCACGACCGCTTTCCGCCTGGCTGTGCGGCCGCGCTCTGCAGCGCTTTCCGGCCGCACTCGGCAGTGCTGTCGCGGCGGTGCTCCCTCAGGCTTCTGGCCACGTTCCGTGGTGCCGTCCGACCGCGTCCTACCCAGCCCTCCGGCCGCGCTCTGCGAGCCTTCCCGCCGTGCCGCGCCATGCTGTCCAGCCGCGTTCCGTCGTGCTGTGCGGCTGCGCTCTGTCGTGATTCGAGCGCGTTCCTGGTGCGCTCCGGTCCGCGTTCGGCCGTGCTGTCGGGTTGTGCTCTGCGGGGCCTTCCGGGCGTGCCCCGTCGTGCTTTTGAGCGTTCCCTGTGCTGGCCGACCGCGTTCTGCCCTGCTGTCCGGCCGTGCTGTGCAGGGCCTTTCGGCCCTTCTCTGTCGTACTTCGCGCGCGTGCCGTGGTGCCAATTGCTCTTGTGCGAGTCAGGCGTTCGTCACCGCGGGGGTGATCTCGTCGGTCTCGGTGGGCTTGGCGGGCGCTGGCTGGGCGTCGTCGATTCCGGTCGGCTGGACGGATGCCGGGGCGGGGCGGAGGGCCCGGACGGCGAGGACCGTGCAGACGCATGCGAGCGGCAGCTCCAGCCCGGCGGCCATCGCCACGGCCAGGACGCGCTCCGCACCGGGGGCGGAGGTCAGGACGTCGAACCAGGCGTCCATGGTCAAGAGGGCGCCGGTGGCGGCGGCGGTCAGGCCGTGCCGCGGGTCGCGCCGCCTGAGCAGGACCCCGGTGCCGAGGAGCCCCGCGGCGATCAACGCGTCCAGCCCGACCCAGGCCATCGACCAGTTCGACACCTGGGTGCTGGACGGCAGCGCTCGGGCCAGGACGAACATCCACGGCACCATTACGACGCCGCCGGCGGCGAAGCCCAGGCCGATCCAGCGCTCCCACTGGCGCAACGTCCCCAGGCAGGACGTCCAGGGGCGGAACGCCGTGTCCCGGGGCGCCGCGGCAGGGGGCGCTGTGGGGCGGGAGCCGGCTCGCCGGAGCCGGGGTAGCGGCCGGGGGCGGCGGGCGGGGACGGGGAAGGGGACGGTGTTCGCGACCATGACTGGACTCCCTGGTGATCTCGCACCACTGACCGGGTGCCAGCTCAAGCCTGGCCGCGGACCGGCTCACGATCAGTAGCGCGCATATCCGACCAGGGGTGGCACCAGGTTCACCTCCGTACCGGATATTCGCTTCATGGCGACGCCCCAACTGGGGCAATACGGTTGCGTCCATGGCATCCATCTCTCCGGCCCGGCGTGCCCTCGCGCATGCTCCGTGGTCGTCGGCGGCGTGGCGCGACACCACGTTCGTCGCCTCGGGGGTGCCGCTGCAGTTCGCCGGCTGGGCCCTCCTGGGCTCGGTCTGGTCCTTCTGGGCGCCGGTGAACGCGACGCCGATCTTTCTCGTGCTGGCGGCGACGTGCGCCTTGACGCTGCTGGCGCTGCGCCCGCTGACGCGCTGGCAGCGCGAACGCTGCTGGGCGATGCTGGGGTTGCACATTCCGTCCATACCGGGCTTCGATGAAGGTCGCGCGTGGGAGGTGCTGCGCGGGCTCCGCAAGCCTGAGGTGTGGCGGGTGCTCCGGTACCACCTGATCGTCGGGCCGCTCCTGGCATTCGGTGGACTGGCCACCATCGCCGCCTGGGCCGGAGGGGCGATCCTCGCGTGCACCGGCGCGTACACCTGGGCGCTGCCCGATACGAGCCCGCTGAGCTCGGTGGACAAGGCGCACGCGGTCCGTGTCGGGATCCTGTCGGTCGTCGGTGTCCTGCTGCTGGTGGCGGCACCGTGGGTCGCCGCGGGCGTCCGGCGCCTGGACGCCCGCGCGGCGGTCGCGCTGCTCGGGCCGGACCGCGCCGCCGAACTGGAGCGGCGGGTCGAGGACCTGGCAGAGAAGCGTGCCAGCGTTGTGGACGCCGCCGACCTCGAACGCCGCCGCATCGAGCGCGACCTGCACGACGGCGCGCAGCAGCGGCTCGTCTCGCTCGCGCTGAACCTCGGGCTGGCCCGCGAGACCCTCACCGGCGTGCCCGACGACGCCATGCGGGTGATCGTCGAGGCGCACGAGGAGGCCAAGGAGGCGCTGACCGAGCTGCGCAACCTGATCCGCGGACTGCACCCGGCGGTGCTGGAGGACCGGGGCCTGGACGCGGCGCTGTCCGGCATCGCGGCCCGGGTGCCGCTGGAGGTCCGGTTGCGCGTCGAGGTGGAGCCGCGCGCCTCGTCCACCGTCGAAGCGGTCGCGTACTTCGTTGTCTCCGAGGCGCTCACCAACGTCGTCAAGCACGCCAGGGCGACCGCGGTGGACGTCGCGGCGATCCGCGAGGGCGCGCGGCTGCGCCTGACCGTCGCCGACGACGGCGTCGGCGGCGCGGACCCGTCCCGGGGGACGGGCCTGACCGGGCTCGCGCGGCGGGTCCGGTCGGTGGACGGTACCTTCCGGATCATCAGCCCCGCCGGGGGGCCGACGACCGTCACCGTGGAGTTGCCGTGCGCATTGTGATCGCCGAGGACTCGGTCCTGCTGCGGGCCGGGCTGATCAAGCTGCTGGAGACCTCGGGGTTCGAGGTGGCGGCGGCGGTCGGCGAGGCGGAGGGCCTGCTGGCGGCCGTCCGCGAGCACCGCCCGGACGCCGCGATCGTCGACGTGCGGATGCCGCCGGGCTTCACCGACGAGGGCGTGCGCGCCGCGCTGGTGATGCGGCGGGAGGCGCCCGAGGTCGCCGTGCTCCTGCTGTCGCAGTACGTCGAGGAGCGGTACGCGGCGGACCTGCTGTCGACCAGCACCAGCGGCATCGGGTACCTGCTGAAGGACCGGGTCGCGGACGTATCGGTCTTCCTGGACGCGCTGCGCCGGGTGGCCGCGGGCGGCACCGCGCTGGACCCGGAGGTCGTCTCGCAGCTGCTCCTGCGCCGTCATCGCGACCCCCTCGACCGGCTGACCCCTCGTGAGAAGGAGGTCCTGGCGCTGATGGCGGAGGGCCGCTCGAACGCCGGGATCGCCGGGGCTCTCGTGGTGAGCGAGAGCGCCGTCGCCAAGCACATCAACAACATCTTCGCCAAGCTCGACCTCCCGCACGCCGAGGGTGACCATCGCCGAGTGCTGGCCGTGCTCCGCTTCCTGGACGGCGAGACATGACCGCCCCGGGCAAGGGCGCCGGCGACCCCAAGGCCCCCGGAACGGGCGTCACCGGCCCGGGCGTCGCCGGGTTGGATGCCCCCGGGCAGGACGTCACCGGGTTGGGTGTTCCCGGGCAGGACGTCACCGGGCCAGGTGGCGCTGCGGCGCAGGTCGCCGTGGCGGGTGTGGTCGGGGAGGGGCGGGCGCGGCGTCGCGGTGTGTGGATCTTCCTCGCGGTCGCCACTGCCGTCGTCGTGGTCGTCCCCTTCTGCCTGGGGCTGGGCGGACGGGCGATGCGGCGGACCACGGAGGACGTCACCCCGTACCATCACGCGATCAAGGAGCTGCGGATCGAGGCCGGAAGCGCCGAGGTGTCGGTCGGGACGGGCCCGGCCGGCCAGGCGCGCGTCTTCAAGCGGCTGAAGTGGGTGTTGCGCAAGCCGGTCGTGACGGAGTCGCTCCATGGCGACGTGCTGTCCATCGTTTCGCGGTGCCCCGGCGAAGTCGAGCTCTACGGCGGCTGGGAATGCGGCGCCGACATCGACGTCCAGGTGCCGGCCGGGGTGCGCGTGTCGGCCGCGTCGGGCTCGGGGGAGATCACCGTCCGCGGCGTGAACGGCGACCTGGACCTGCGGACCGGGTCGGGGGAGATCTGGGTGGCCGGCTCGCACGGCGCGCTGCGGGCGCGGGTCGGCTCGGGGACGATCCGCGGCACGGGGCTGGCCTCGTCCGACACGGAGGCGGTGGTGGGCGCCGGGGAGCTCGACCTGCGCTACGCCGAGCCGCCGCGGACCGTGGACGTGTCGGCCGACTCCGGCTCGGTGAAGATCATCGTGCCCGCGGGCTCCCATTACCGGGTCCAGGGCTGGACCGGCTCGGGTGATACGCATCTCAACCGGGCGCTCGTCGACGACCGGTCGGACCGGTTGATCTCGGTTCGCAGCGGGTCGGGCTCGTCGTACCTCGACTACACCGACGACTGACGCGATCCCCCTGACAGTGCAGGGTGAGCGCCTCTCCGCCCGCCTGCCGGACGGCGGCCGGGCGCGCCGCGCGGGCCCGTCCCGCCGTGGTGTCCGGCATCGCGGAGGCGCGGCTGACCGGCGCGTTCGCGCCCGTCGCGCGATTTGCGTCATTTGTCGTTGGTTGGTTGACTGCTGACATGAGCCTCGTACGTCCGTGCCGTGAGCGCGGCCCGCTGAACCCGCGGGCCATGCGGCGTACGTGCTGCCGGCGAATGTGTGACCGCTGAGGGCCCCCGCCTGAGCCTCGCGCCCCGAAGCGAGCGAACTCCGAGACCCGAGTCGCGCATGAACATCCAACGCCATCTGCTGAGCCACGCCCCGTATCCCCCCGGTCGGACCTGACCGGCCGCCCGCCCGATCGAGCGCGAGGCCGCCTCCACCGGACCCGGCCGCCACGGCCGGACCCGTCGAGGACATCGTCGGCCGGCCGCCCGGGACGCGGAAGTGGAACCGCGTTCTGTGGATAACCGCCGGCGCCGCCCGGCCGCCGTCGCGCCTGATCGGGTGCGCCTCAGAGCAGCCCGTCCACCCCCGCACCGCCTCCGACCAGGGCGGCGCCCGTCCGCACGGATGATTCTCTGTGATTCAGATCGAAAAACTCAGGAAGGTGCACCGCTCCCGCGGGCGCGAGGTGACCGCCGTCGACGGCGTCGACCTCACCGTCCGCGAAGGCGAGGTCTTCGGCGTCCTCGGCCCGAGCGGCGCCGGCAAGAGCACGCTGCTGCGCTGCGTCAACCTGCTGGACCGACCGGACGAGGGCCGCATCGTGATCGGCGGGCGCGACATGCTCGCGCTGCGGGGCGCCGGGCTGCGCCGCGCCCGCCAGGGCATCGGCATGATCCACCAGCACTTCGGCCTGCTCGGCAGCCGCACGGTGGCCGGCAACGTCGCGTTCCCGCTGGAGGTCATGGGCGTCCCGCGGAGCGAGCGCGCCGCGCGGGTCGCCGAGCTGCTGGACCTGGTCGGGCTCACCGGCCACGCGAAGGCCTACCCGGCGCAGATCTCCGGCGGGCAGAAGCAGCGCGTCGGCATCGCGCGGGCGCTCGCCGGGCGTCCCAAGGTGCTGCTGTCCGACGAGGCGACCTCCGCGCTCGACCCGGAGACGACCGCGTCGATCCTCGAGCTGCTGCGGGACCTGAACCGCCGCCTCGGGCTGACCGTCCTGTTGATCACGCACGAGATGGACGTGGTCAAGCGGATCTGCGACTCGGCCGCGGTGATGCGCGACGGCCGGTTCACCGAGTCCGGCCCGGTGACCGAGCTGCTGGCGCGTCCCGGGTCCGAGCTGGCACGCGGGCTGTTCCCGCTGCCGGCCGCCGAGCCCCGCGACGGCACGACGCTCGTCGAGGTCACCTTCGTGGGCGGGGCGACCGACCAGCCGTTCGTGTCGGCGCTGGCCCGCAAGTACGCGCTGGACGTCAACATCCTCGGCGGCGCCGTCGAGACGGTCGGCGGCGAGCGGGTCGGGCGGCTCCAGCTCGAGCTGCCGGGCGACCCGTCGGTGAACGCCGCGCAGCTGGCGTTCCTGCGCGAGTCCGGCCTCGCCGTCGAGGTGCGGACGCGCACCTCCGCCCACGCCGCACCGACCACCCCCGCCGCCGCGCCCGCCGCACCGACCACCCCCGCCGCCGCGCCCGCCGCACTGACCACCGCCGCGCCCGCCGAGGAGGACGCCCGATGAGCTGGGACGAGGTCATGCCGCTGCTGTGGCCGGCCACCCGGGAGACCCTGTACATGACCGGCGTTGCGACGCTGTTCACGGCCGTGCTGGGGCTCGCGTTCGGCGTGCTGCTGGTGGTCACCGAACGCGGCGGCCTGCTGCCGGCCCCGCCGGTCAACAAGGTCCTCGGCGTGGTGGTGAACATCGGCCGGTCGCTGCCGTTCCTGATCCTGATGGTGGCGATCATCCCGTTCACCCGGATCGTGGTCGGCACCAGCATCGGCAACGCCGCCGCGATCGTCCCGCTGACCGTCGGCGCCATCCCGTTCTACGCCCGGCTCGTCGAGATCGCGCTGCGCGAGGTGGATCCCGGCGTGATCGCGGCGGCGGACGCGATGGGCGCGACCCGCCGCGAGATCGTCGGCAAGGTGCTGCTGCGCGAGGCCCGGCCCGGCCTGGTGTCCGGGCTGACCGTCACCGTGATCGCGCTGATCGGCTACACCGCGATGGCCGGCACGGTCGGCGGCGGCGGGCTCGGCAACCTCGCCGTCACCTACGGCTACGAGCGCTTCGAGACGAAGGTCATGGTCGCGACCGTGCTGCTGCTCGTCGTCCTCGTCCTGATCATCCAGGCCGTGGGGGACCTCGTCGCCCGCCGCCTGTCCCACAAGTGACACCGCTCTCACCGCACAGAAAGGCACTCTTCGTGCTTCGCAAGATCACCATCGCTCTCGCCTCCGTCGGCCTGATCGCGGGCCTGGCGGCCTGCGGCTCCTCGGAGGCGTCCGACGATCCGGACGCCCCGCTGAAGGTCGCGGTCAACCCCGTCCCGCACGGCGACATCCTGAAGTACGTCAAGGACAATCTGGCGGCCAAGGCCGGGCTGAAGCTGGACATCGTGACCTTCGACGACTACCAGCAGCCGAACACCGCGCTGAAGGAGAAGCAGGTCACCGCCAACTACTTCCAACACGTGCCCTTCATGGAGGAGTACGAGAAGAAGTCGGGCGCCAAGCTGACGTTCGTCGCGCCGGTGCACCTGGAGCCGCTGGGCGTGTACTCCAGCAAGGTGAAGAGCCTGCAGGCGATCCCGCAGAACGCGACCGTGGCGGTGCCCAACGACCCGGCGAACGAGGGACGGTCGCTGAAGCTGCTCGCCGACAACGGCCTGCTGACGCTGAAGCCGGGCGCGCCCACGAGCGCCACCGAGAAGGACATCGCGTCCAACCCGAAGCACCTGAAGTTCAAGCCGCTGAAGGCGGCGCAGCTGCCGCGCTCGCTCGACGACGTCGACGCGGCGGTCATCAACGGCAACTACGCGCTCGAGGCGAACCTGTCGCCGGCCAAGGACGCGCTCGTCGCGGAGAAGGCGGAGGGCAACCCGTACGCCAACGGCATCGTCACGCTGCCGGAGAACGCGAACGACCCGCGCGTGAAGAAGCTCGTTCAGCTCCTGCGTGGCCCCGAGGTGCGCAAGTACGTGCAGGACAAGTACAAGGGCTCGGTGCTGATGGCGTCCTAGCGGCTCCGGAGCGCCCGGGACGCGGCGGTGCGCCCAAAGTGCCACGGTTTGTCCTTCGGTCCTGATAGGACATGGTCCCGACGAACTTCCGAAAGGGACCCATGGGCGTTTATCAGCATCTAGAGGAGTACGCCGGCCTGCCGGTCGCCACCTTCGACTGCGAGACGGGGGTGGCGGACGAGGACGACGACGGTGCGGCCGGCGGGGAGGAGACCGGCGAGGATCTCCCGCCCGCCGGCGAGGCCGCCTGGTACGTCGGGACGATGTTCGACGAGGAGCCGTTCTCCGACACGTTCGCGCGGTTCCTGGAGACCGTCGACACCGCCGAGGTGACGGCGCTGATCATCGGCTACTGGGGCGCGTCCTACGACGAGAGCAAGTCCGACCCGGTAGCGCTGCTGACCGAGAACGCCGCGGCCTTCCCGAAGCTGAGGGCGCTGTTCCTCGGCGACATCACCGGGGAGGAGTCGGAGATCTCCTGGATCGAGCACGGGGACGTCTCGCCGCTGTTCACCGCGTTCCCGGAGCTGGAGCGCTTCGAGATCCGCGGCGCGCAGGGCCTCGTGCTGTCCCCGATCAAGAGCGCGCACCTGCGCGTGCTGCGGTTCGAGTCGGGCGGCCTCCCGGGGCACGTGGTCCGGGCCGTGGGGGCGAGCGAGCTGCCGAACCTGGAGCACCTCGACCTGTGGCTGGGGGAGGACAACTACGGCGGCGACGCCACCGTCGCGGACCTGGCGCCGCTGCTGTCCGGCGAGCGGCTGCCCGCGCTGCGCCACCTCGGCCTGGAGGACAGCCAGATCCAGGACGAGATCGCGGCGGCCGTCGCGGGCGCGCCCGTCGTGGCGCGGCTGGAGTCCCTGAGCCTGGCGATGGGCATCCTCACCGACCAGGGCGCGGAGGCGCTGCTGTCGGGGCAGCCCCTCACCCACCTGCGCAAGCTGGATCTGCACCACCATTTCCTGTCCGACGCCATGGTGGAACGGATGAAGGCCGCGTTCCCCGGGGTCGAGGTCGACCTGAGCGACCAGGAGAAGCCGGACGGGGACTGGCACTACATCGCGGTGTCGGAGTGAGCGTTCGCAACGCGGTGGGCCGATGAGGTTCGTCGTGGTCGGGACGCCGGGCGACCGGCGTCCCGCGCTGTTCGCGCAAGCGTGCCGGTCCCTCGGACTGCCCGAGCCGCGCCTCATCCCCTGGACGGACGTCCTCCGCGGCACTGATGTCGTGCTCGCCCAGGACGATGTGCTCCGCATCGACTCCCCAGGGGAGGACCCTGCGGCGGACGCGCTGTTGCGCGGTCCTGGGGACCCGTCCCGTGTGGGCGGGGGCGCGCGCTGGTATTCGACGTTCGTTGCCGCACTCGGCCGGATCCAGGACGCCGCCGCGCGCGCGGGCGCTCGTCTCCTCGGCGACGTCGAGGAGATCGCGGTCATGTTCGACAAGCGGCGGTCCCACGCGAGGCTGGCAGCGGACGGTGTACCGGTCCCGCAAGCGCTCCCACCGGTGCGCTCCTATGAGGAGTTGCGCGCGCATATGGACGAGATGGGGGAGCGGAGGGTCTTCGTCAAGCCTGCGCACGGCTCGTCGGCGTCCGGTGTGGTCGCCCTACAGACGGCACCGGGTGGCCGTGTAAGGGCAGTCACCTCGACGGCCATGAACGGAACGGGTCTGTTCAACTCGTTGCGTGTCCGCACATACGAGACGGAGAAGGAGGTCGCCGCGCTCGTCAATGCGCTCGCGCCCGATGGCCTGCATGTCGAGCGGTGGCTGCCCAAGGCGTCGCTCGGCGGGCGCGTGTTCGATCTGAGGGTCGTCGTCATAGGCGGGACGCCTACGCACGTTGTCGTGCGGACCAGCCGCAGCCCCATGACCAACCTGCATCTCGGTGGTGTGAGAGGTGATGTGGCGGCGGTGCGGCACGCGCTTGGGCGAGCCGGATGGCACCGGGCGCTCGACGTGTGCGCGCGGGCGGCCGCCTGTTTCCCGCAAAGCCCGATGGTGGGGGTGGACCTGCTCGTGCTTCAGGGCATGAGGCGGTTCGCCGTGTGCGAGGTCAACGCGTTCGGCGACCTGCTCCCCGGGCTCACGGGTCTGGCCGGAGGCCCGGCCGAGGGCCTGGACACCTACACTGCCCAGGTCAGAGCCGCTTTGCCGGAGATCGCCCCCGCATGTACGACATGAACGAGGTCATCGGCAGCCACGACGTGCTGCTGGTGACGCTCGACACGCTGCGCTACGACGTGGCCGCCGAACTGGCCGCCACTGGTGAGACGCCCACCTTGGCTTCGTTGCTTCCTGGGGGCCGCTGGGAACGCCGCCACACGCCGGGCAGCTTCACGTACGCCGCCCATGCCGCGATGCTTGCCGGCTTCCTGCCCACGCCCGCGTCCCCTGGCCCGCACCCGCGTCCGTTCGCGGGGGCGTTCCCGGGCAGCGAAACGACCGGCGCCGGAACGTGGACGTTCGACGCCGCAGACCTGCCCACCGGGCTCGCCGCAGCGGGCTATCACACGGTTTGTGTCGGCGGCGTCGGCTTCTTCAACAAGCTCACGCCGCTCGGCTCCGCGCTGCCGTCGCTGTTCGCCGAGAGCCACTGGGAGCCCGGGTTCGGAGTGACGGATCCGGCGTCGCTGCCCAACCAGCTCGACCGGATATCCGAGGTGATGGCCGCGCTGCCGGCAGATCGCCGCCTGTTCCTGCTTCTGAACGTCGCGTCCCTGCATCAACCCAATTGGTTCTACTTGGACGGCGCTACGCGCGCACACGGGGACACTCGCGCCAGCCACGCCGCCGCACTGCGCCATGTCGACGCTCATATAGGGCGCCTGTTCGATCTGATGCGCCGTCCCTGCTTCGTCATCGTCTGCTCCGACCACGGGACGGCGTACGGCGAGGACGGCCATACCGGTCACCGCATCGGCCATGAAGTCGTGTGGACCGTTCCGTACGGGGAGTTCGTTCTGTCGTGACCACCACCGGGCCGTACCAGGCGTACGTCTACGCCTACCCGCACAAGACCGCCTACCGTCCGCTGACGCCACAACCCGCATTGCGGCAGGTATGGGCGGCGGAACCGCTGGACGCGCTCTTCCTCTACATGCACGTGCCGTTCTGCGAGATGCGGTGCGGCTTCTGCAACCTCTTCACCCGCACGGGCGCACCCGAAGAGCTGACCGGCGCCTACCTGGACGCCCTCGACCGCCAGGCGACCGCCGTACTGGAAGCCCTGGGAGACGATGCGTCGTTCGCCACAGCGGCGTTCGGTGGTGGGACCCCTACGTACTTCACCGCGGCGGAACTGGAACGGCTTTGCGCCATCGCCGGCAGGTTCCCCGGATTCGGCGACATTTCGCTCGGCGTGGAGACGTCCCCGGCGACCGCGACCACCGACCGGCTGACCGTGCTCGCCGAACACGGCACCACCCGGGTGTCCATCGGGGTGCAGAGCTTCGTCGACGAGGAGGCCCGCGCCGCCGTGCGCCCGCAGAAGCGCGCGGAAGTGGAGGCGGCCCTCGACCGGATCCGAGCGGTGGGCTTCCCGACGCTCAACATCGACCTCATCTACGGCATCGACGGGCAGACTCCCGCCACGTGGCTGCATTCCCTGAACGCCGCACTGGAATGGCGCCCGGAAGAGCTCTACCTCTATCCGCTCTATGTGCGCCCTCTAACCGGTCTGGGGCGCCGCGCGCGGGACTGGGACGACGAGCGCCTCGCCCTCTACCGCCTCGGCAGGGACCATCTTCTGAGTGAAGGCTATGAGCAGGTCTCGATGCGCATGTTCCGGCGCCCTGACGGTGCGGCCGGTGGTACCGAGTACTGCTGCCAGACCGACGGGATGGTCGGCCTAGGGTGCGGAGCGCGTTCGTACACGGCCGGTTTGCATTACTCGTTCGAGTACGCGGTCGAGCAGCGGCACGTCCGGTCCATCATCGACGGCTACGTGCGCGAGAACGACTTCAGCACAGCGCGGGTCGGGTTCGAATTGGATGAGGGAGAGCGGCGCCGCCGCCATCTCCTCCAATCGCTCCTTCAGACGGACGGGCTCGACCGGGGCTCCTACAGCGCCCGCTTCGGCACCGACCCGTGCGCCGACTTCGCCGCCGAGCTGGCGCCGTTCGACGACCTCGGCTGGCTGGAGACCACGGAGACGACTCTCCGCCTCACACCCGAGGGCCTCGCCCATTCCGACGCCATCGGGCCCGGGCTGTTCTCCCCACACGTGAGGGAACTGATGGCCTCCTACCAGGCGCGCTGATGCAGCACCTCACGATTCTCTATCGGGGGCCGCTCGCCAGCTGCGATTACGACTGCCCCTACTGCCCGTTCGCCAAACGGCGGGACACACCGGAGCAACTGCGCGCGGACCGCGCGGCACTCGAACGCTTCACCGCCTGGGTGGCCGCGCAAGAGCATCGCGTGTCGGTCCTCTTCACGCCGTGGGGCGAAGGGCTCGTACGGTCCTGGTACCGGCGAGCGCTGACGGAACTGAGCCACCTGCCGCACGTCGAGCGGGTAGCGATCCAGACGAACCTCAGTCACCGGGTGTCGTGGACGTCCGAAGCGGACCTGTCCAAGCTCGCCCTCTGGGCCACCTACCATCCGGGACAGGTGCCCTATGACCGCTTCCTTGGGAAGTGCCGCGAGCTGACCGAACGCGGCGTCCGCCACAGCGTCGGGATCGTCGGCGAACCCGAGCACGTGGACGCGGCGCGCCGCCTGCGTGCCGAACTGCCGGCCGGCACCTACCTGTGGGTCAACGCCGCCGAAGGGCGCGCCTACAGTGACGAGGAGGCCGACGCCTGGACGGCGCTCGACCCGCTGTTCCCGCTCAGCCGGCACCCCCACGCCAGCCGGGGGCTCGCCTGCCGCACGGGCGAGACCGTCGTATCGGTCGACGGAGAGGGAACGGTCCGCCGCTGCCACTTCGTCCCCGCCGTCCTCGGCAACCTCTACGACGGCTCATTCCGCGACGCCCTCGCCCCCCGCCCTTGCCCGCTGGACAGGTGCGACTGTCACATCGGTTATGTCCACCTTGAGCCGCTCGGCCTCTACGACACCTTCGCCGGGGGTGTCCTGGAACGCATCCCCGCCTTGCTCGGCGGAATGTAACCGGAAGGTGACCCACCTCTGCGACCTGCGCCGGGGCCGGACGACGGTGGACGGGACGGGCATTCGCGAGCGTCTTGCAATTCTCCGTCCGTGCCGCCACGCTGTGGATGGTCCCGCATGGTCACCACACGGAGTTGAATGACTGCGAACAGTGAACGAATCAGGCGGTGGTCGAGCCGCGCGGACGGTCATGACATAGGGAGCGGATCCCGTGCACGACCGCCTTGGAGGGCGCATGCTGGCGATAGCAGGCGACCGTTAGGTGATGCCGTGGACTATCTCGAACGCCCCCACTTCGTCCTCGCGCTGAGGCCGGCGGACACGTCGGTGCGCGCGGCGCGCGACATAGTCCGCGCCGCGCTGGAGGGCTGGGACCGCCCGGACACCACGGGCGATGTCGAACTCATCGCCAGCGAACTCGTCACCAACGCGCTCCGTCACGCCAACACCGTCACCCTCGTGCTGTACCTGCCCGACGACAAAACGGCCATGGTGGAGGTGTGGGACGACAACCCCGAGGGGCCCGTCGAGCCCCCGCATGACATGCAGGCCGAGAGCGGGCGCGGGCTCTTCCTCGTCGGCGCCCTGTCCCGCTCGTGGGGCTGGCGGCCCGCCGGCGAGGGGAAGGTGACCTGGGCGCAGGCCGCGACCCCGTGAGCGCGGGATGGGAGCGGGCGGGCGCCCCTTGGTAATTGGGGAAGTGCTACCAAGGGGCTCCCGCCACGAGGACGGACGGTGCGGGCGCGCGCGCAGGAGGCCGCCGTCCGGGGGCTCAGGTCTGCTTCTGCGGTCGGTAGTCGGCCTCGTCGACGCCGAACGTCCACGCGACGCCCGCGCGCGCGGTGCGCGTGGACGGCGGGACCCGCAGGTAGTAGGTGCGGTGCGTGCCGTCCGGTTCGGGTGTGGAGTTGACCACCTCGACCATGACGACGGGCTCGTCTCCGGGCAGGTCGATGGACCACAGCACACCGGTCTCGTCCTGGTGCAGGGGGCGCGCGCCCGTCTCCGCCAGGTAGCGGTCGTAGCCGAAGATCTCCAGCATCACTCGGCGCAGCTCCGCGTTCTCCTCGGCGGAGATGCGGTCGGCCGTGAGGCCGGTGAGCGAGGCCACGAAATCGGGCGGGATCGGCATGCCCCGCCAGGCGTGCAGCGAGAACCCGTCGGGATAGGCGAGGGCCGGGCCGTCTCCGCGGTGCAGCCGCCCCGGTTCGTCGCGGTGCAGTTCGCAGGGACGCTCCGACATGATGACCAGCCGCTCGTAGGGCCACCACCAGCCGGACGAGCGGGCCACCTCGGCAAGGCCGGCCAACGGCCCGTCGAGCCGGCCCACCGACTCGAACAGCGCCAGCCACGGCGCGTCGTGCTGCCCCAGGACGGCGTCGAGCGTCGCGGCGCGCAGGATCCCCTCGGCGGCGTTCTCCTCCGGCGTCGGCAGCAGGTTCCCCGCCCTGGCGGACCGGCCCTGCGCCTGCTCGCCGATGGCGCCGCGCACGCGGGTGACCAGCGACTGGACCTGGTTCCACAGGAGGCCGCCGGTCTCGCCCCACGTCCGCGGCCACTGCTCCGGCCCCTGTTCGGAGCAGGCCGCGGTGCGTTCGGTCTCCCACGGGCGGGTCCGCACGTCCGCGAGGACGCTCGCTCCCGCCGGGCCTTCGCCGAGGTCGGCGTGGGCCTGCTCGAGCAGGTCGTCCAGGCCCGCCTTCCGCAACGCCGCTTCATGCCCGCCCAGCACGGCGGCCGCGACGGCCCCGCGCGCGGGGGAGGGCACCCACACGAAGCGCTCGGGCGCGGGCAGGCCGGCGCCCGCGTACGCGGCGGCCACACCCGCCTCGGCACGCGCACGGTCCGCGGGGTCGGTGCGGAAAGCGTCGGCCTGCCAGTCGCCGACCACGTAGTGGGTCTCGCGCCGCATCTCGGTGACCATCTGTGCCGCCCCTCAGTCCGCCACGACCCGGACGGCGCCCGGCACGTACTCGCGCTGCCGGATCACCCTGTACCAACCCTTCGGCAGCGTTATCGCCGCGTGCTCCTCGTGCACGAGGCGGCCACCGGACGGCAGGTGCAGGTGGTCGGGCGCGAGCGGGTCGGGGACCCGCAGCAGCGAACCCGGCGCCGTGAGCGCGTGCGCGTGGCCGGTGGCCTCGCCCAGCGCCAGCACCATGCGCCCCCGGCCGTCCCTCGGGGACGGCGGCAGGTCCCGCACGGACTGCGGTACCTCGTCCTCCGGCACGGGCAGGATCAGGATGTCTCCCTGTCGGTACATGCCGCGAAGGTAACGTCCGCCACCGACAGTTTCGGGAGGCGTGCAACGCCGGGCGGTCGAAAGCCCCGCGTCAGGCGGTCGGAAGCGCCTCGCCTCGGGCGGTCAGAAGCCGCGCGTCCGGCGCGCCGCCGGACGCGCCCAGCGGCCCCCTGCAGTGAGCCCGACGCGCTGGAACGCGCGCACGAGTTCGCCACCGAGGTTGACGCCGGCGCCCAGCGCCAGGGCCACCGACAGGGCGCCGATGAGGCTCAGCACGCCCGACTGGGGGGATCCCGTGTTCAGCTCCACCATGCCGCGGTAGAGCGCCGTCCCCGGCAGCAGGGGGCCGATCGCCGGCACCACGTACGGCATCACGGGCGCCCCGTGCCGGCGGGCCAGCCAGTTCGCCAGCACACCGACGACGATCGCCGCCATCGCCGAGGCCAGCACGGGCGGAACGTTCCATCCCCGGAGCAGCACGTAGATCGTCCAGATCAGCGCGCCGCCGAGGGCGGACGCCAGGAGCACGTCCCGCGGCGCCGCCAGCGACACCGCGAACGTCACCGACACGGCGGCAGCGGCCATCAGCTGCACGGGTTTCAGCGTCACCGGGGCCGTGGGCAGGTGGCTCACGTCGATCGGCACGTTCAGGTTCACCGCGATGTACACCACCGCCCCGAGGCCCGCGACGATGGCCGCGATCATGAAGAAGACCTCGAGCCCGCGCGCGGCTGCGCTGACGAGGTCGCCGGTGATGCCGTCCTGAATGCTGGCCACCAGGGGCCGTCCTGGCAGCAGCGCGAGGATCGCGCCGGTGACGATGGTCGAGGCGTGCTGCGGGTTGCCCGCCGCCACCACGATGGCGGCGCCGGAGGCACCGATGGCGGCGGCCACCGTCAGCTGGAAGAACTCCGCGATGCCGCGCCGGGCGAGGGCGGCGGCGGTCCGGTCGCCCAGCAGGGTGGCGACGAACGCCGTCCCCGCGACCAGCGGACCACCGCCAGAGAGCACACTGGCCGAGGCGGCGATCAGGCCCAGCGACGCGACGATGAGCCACGGCGGGTACGGGCCGCGCCCCCGCTTCATCTCCGCGAGCTGCTTGTGGGCCTCGTCCAGCTCCAGCATTCCGATGGACGCCTCCTGCACGAGGGCGTGCAGTCCGGTGAGGCGCCAGTAGGCGGGCGTACGGCGGCGGATGGCCCGCGACCCCGTCACCGGTGGCGCGCCCTTACCGGGGTGGGCGGACACCAGGATGCTGGTGAGCGTCACCTGCACCTCGCAGCGCGGAAGCTCATAGGCGACCGCGAGGCCAAGCATCGCCTCGTTCACGCGCTCGGTGGTCTCGCCGCTGGCCAGAAGGAGCTCGCCGACGCGCAGGACGAGGTCGACCGCGCGCGGATCGACGACCTCGCTCGGCTCGTCCTCGGGGGGCTCCGGCGGCGATCCGTCCCACAGGACATGCCACGTCCGCCGCAAGCGTTCCGCCGCGCCCATCCCCCGCCGCTGTCCTTCCGCCATGAAACCGATCTTCCACGCAGGCTACCCATGACGGCACTGAGCGTCACCGGTGGGTCGGCCCGGCGGGTTATCCACAGAACGTCGTTCTGGTGCGACTGCTCGGCCGCCGCTGGTACCAAAGGGGGCATGAGCACTCCCGACGGACTCCGCGACGATGCCGAGCGGTGCCTGCGCGCCCTCGCCGGAGAGCATGCCCGGCTCCGCGACGACCAGTGGACGGCGATCCGCGCCCTCGTCGTCGAACGGCGCCGCGCCCTCGTCGTGCAGCGCACCGGGTGGGGCAAGTCCGCCGTCTACTTCGTGGCGACGCGGCTGCTGCGCGAGCGCGGCGCCGGCCCCACCGTGATCGTCTCACCGCTGCTGGCGCTGATGCGCAACCAGATCGAGGCCGCCGACCGGGCCGGCATCCACGCCCGCACGATCAACTCCGCCAACACCGAGGACTGGCAGCGTGTCTTCGCCGAGGTCGAGGCCGGCGAGGTCGACGTCCTGCTGGTCAGCCCCGAACGGCTCAACAACCCCGACTTCCGCGACCTCGTCCTGCCGCGGCTGGCCGCCGGCGCCGGCCTCGTCGTGGTCGACGAGGCGCACTGCATCTCCGACTGGGGCCACGACTTCCGCCCCGACTACCGCCGGCTCCGCACCCTGCTCGCCGAGCTCCCGCCCGGCATCCCCGTCCTCGCCACCACCGCCACCGCCAACGCCCGCGTCACCCAGGACGTCGCCGAGCAGCTCGCCGGCGACGACGCCCTCGTCCTGCGGGGGCCGCTCGAACGCGACTCGCTCCGCCTCGCCGTCGTCGCCGTGCCCACCGCCGAGCAGCGCATCGCCTGGCTCGGCGAGCACCTCGCGTCGCTGCCGGGCTCGGGCATCATCTACACCCTCACCGTCGCCGCCGCCCACGAGATCACCGGCTACCTCCGCGACCGCGGCCACGAGGTCGCCGTCTACACCGGCCAGACCGAGCCCGCCGAGCGGCTCCAGGCCGAGCAGGACCTCCAGGCCAACCGGCTGAAGGCCCTCGTCGCCACCAGCGCCCTCGGGATGGGCTTCGACAAACCCGACCTCGGCTTCATCGTCCACGTCGGCGCGCCGCAGTCCCCGGTCGCCTACTACCAGCAGATCGGCCGCGCCGGGCGCGGCGTCGACCGCGCCGAGGTGATCCTGCTCCCCGGCCGCGAGGACCGCGAGATCTGGGCCTACTTCGCCGGCCTCGCGTTCCCGCCGGAGCCCGTGGTCCGCTCCACCTTGGAGGTCCTGGACGCCGCCGACCGCCCCCTGTCGACCGGCGCGCTGGAACCCCAGGTCGACCTCAGCCGCAACCGCCTGGAGATGATGCTGAAGGTCCTCGACGTCGACGGCGCGGTCCGCCGCGTCAAGGGCGGCTGGACGTCCACGGGCCTCCCGTGGGCCTACGACCGCGAGCGCTACGAGCGCGTCACGGCCGAGCGTCGCCGGGAGCAGCAGGCGATGCTCGACTACATCGTGACGGCGGACTGCCGCGAGGAGTTCCTCCGCAGGCAGCTGGACGACCCCGCCGCGGCACCCTGTGGACGCTGCGACAACTGCACCGGCGAGCACTGGCCCGCCGACGTCACCGCCGAAGGCGCCACCCAGGCCCGCGACCGCCTGCACCGGCCCGGCGTCGACGTCGCCCCGCGCCGCATGTGGCCCACCGGCGTCAAGGACGACCTCGGCGTCTCCGGCCGCATCAAACCCGACCTGCAGGCCGAGACGGGACGCGCCCTCGGCCGCCTCACCGACATCGGCTGGGGCAACCGGCTCCGCGAACTGTTCGCCGGCGGCGACACCGACGTCCCCGCCGACATGGTGGACGCCGTCGTCAAGGTTCTCGCCGCCTGGGACTGGCCCGCCCGCCCCGCCGGCGTCGTCACGATCGGTTCGCGTTCCCGGCCCCGCCTCGTCACCACCTTCGGCCACCGCATCGCCGAGATCGGCCGCCTGCCCTACCTCGGCGAACTGGTCCCCGTCGGCGAGCCCGTCCCGCGCCGGCACAACAGCGCGCAGCGCCTCCGCTCGGTCTGGACCTCGCTGACGCTGCCCGACCCCGTCGCCATCGCCGCCAAGGAGGCGGCCGGGCCCCTTCTCCTGATCGACGACCGAATCGAGACCGGATGGACCATGACCGTCGCCGCCCGCCTGCTGAAAGAGGCGGGCGCCCAGGCGATCCTCCCGCTCACCCTGGCCACCCCCAACTGACCCGGCCGCCCCGCGGCGGACCAGGGCCGGTGCCCGCGTCGGGAGGCGCGTCAGGGGAGCAGGACGATCTTCCCCGCGCCGCCCTTCTCCACCTGCTCGTGCGCCTGCACGACCTGGTCGAGCGCCATGCCGTGGGCGGCTGGCGGAGTGATCCGCCCCTGCGCCGCCGCCTCCAGCAGCGTGCGCAGCACCTCCGCCGTCTGGTCCTCCGGGCCGCCCGACAGGAACGGGACGCCGAGGTCGAAGGCGGCGGGGTCGGCGATCGTCACCACGCGGTCAACGCCGCCGCGCAGCGCGATCGCGTCCGGAAGGGCCCCGTGCCCGGCCGCGTCCAGGACCGCGTCCACCCCCTGCGGCGCCAGCTCCCGGACCCGGTCGGCCAGGCCGGGACCGTACGCGGTGGCCGCCGCGCCCAACGACCGCACGCGGTCCAGGTTCGCCGGGCCCGCCGTGCCGACGACCGTGACGCCGTCGGCCACGGCGATCTGCGTCGCGAGGGCGCCCACAGCGCCGGACGCGCCGTTGATCAGCAATGTCTCTCCGCGGCGGGTCTTGAGCGCGCGAAGCGACCGCAGCGCGGCCTCGCCCGCCACGGGCAGCACCGCGGCCTGCTCCCAGGTCAGCGCGTCCGGTTTCCTCGCGTAGACGGACATCAGCGCGTACTCGGCGTACCCGCCGCCGATGGGCCACCCCGCGACGGCGTCGCCCACCGCCACATCCGCGACCCCGTCTCCCACGGCGTCCACGACCCCGGAGACCTCCGAGCCCAGGGAACGGGGCGCCGCCAGGGGCTTGCCGCCCGACATGGACCCCGAGCGCACCTTGACGTCGATCGGGTTCACCCCGGCGGCCCGGACGGCCACCCGCACCTGCCCAGGCCCGAGCTCCGGCAGGCCGGTCTCCACGACCTTCAAGACGGACGGGACGCCGTACTCGGCGAATATGACAGCACGCATCGCGGCTCTCTCCTTCGGTCCTATGGGCGCGCCCGCCTCGGGCGCTCACCGCCGGCGTACATGGCAAGCCGGACGACACGTGCTCTGTTCCCCAGCAACCCCCAACATCCCACGCCCACCCCCTAACCCCCGCCACCCACCGCGCCCTCATCCGCCCACACCCACGCCCTGCTAGCCGCACCGCACCCGCTCGCCGCACCGCGCTCGCTCGCCGTGCCGCGCTCGCCGTGCCGCGCTCGCCGTGCCGCACCCGCTCGCCGCATCGCGCTCGCTTGTCGTGCCGCACCCGCTCGCCGTGCCGCACCCGCTCGCCGTGCCGCACCCGCTTGCCCGTGCCGTGCTTGCCCGTGCCGTGCTTGTAGTGTCGCGCCCGCCGTGCTGCACCCGCTTGCCGTGCCGCGCCGCTTGCCGTGCCGCGCCGCTTGCCGTGCCGCGCCCGCTTGTCGCGCCGCCGCCCCCGCTTGTCGTGCCGCGCTTGTCGTGCCGCGCCGCTTGCCGTGCGCCCCGTTTGCCGTGCCGCGCCCCGTTCGCGCTCCACCGGCGCCCCGATCGTGCGCTGATCGCGCGACCTGCTGCTCGCCGTAGCGTGCCGCGCCCGCGCCCATGTGCTGCTCGCCGTGCCCTGCTTGCCGTGCCGTGCCCGCTCGCCGTTCGCGCTTCACTAGCGCCCCGATCGCGTCACGTGCTACTCGCCGCGTCGTGCCATGCCCGCCGTGCCGGCCGTGCCGCGCTTGCCGTGCTGTGCCGCATTCGTGCCGTGTTCGTGCTCCGCCTGCGCGCCGATCGGGCCATGTGCTGCTCGCCGCGTCGTGTTGTCTCTGCTGCCCGTGCCGCGTCGCGTCCGCGCTCCGCCTGCGCGTCGATCGCGTCAGGTGCTGCTCGCCTTGCCGCGCGGCGCAGCACGGCCGTGCCGACGATCAGGCGTCGCGCCCTGCGCCGTCTCCGGGCGGGGAACCTCGCCGCCCCCACTCGCGCCGCCGCCGTTCACCACCTGCGGTGTCGTCGGCGGCCGGGCTTGGGTTTGGTGCGGGGCGCTGGAGGTTGTCGGCGTGGGGTGGGATGCGCTGCTGGTGGGGTGGCTGGGTTGCTCGGCTCCATGTTGGGGGGCAGGGGGTGGTTCGGGCTCTCGGGCGGCCGGGCCTGTGGGGGCGGGAGCGGCCCGGCCGTGACCGCGAGCGCCGCCCGCGCGCCCCTGTAGGCGCGGGCGGAGCGGTGGACCGGCCCGTGCGCGCGGCCCCGCGCACGGACCGGTGACCGGTCCGGGCGCCGCGGCGGAGAAGAGCCGCGGCGAACCGGGGTCAAGGACGGCCTCTAGGGGAGAACCCCCAGGCCCTCGGGGCGAGGCCGGTGGGTGTGCCGCCCGGCGGGCTCGTCCCGCACGGCCGAGTAGACGAGCAGGTCGCCCGGCTGCACCGGGACCGCCGAGGGCAGCACCGGCACGGCGATCTTCTCCGGCGGCCCGCCGCGGGTCGGCGGGACGGGGTGCGCGGGGGCGGTCGGGGTCACGGATCTGCTTCCTCGGGTACGGGTGGCGACGGGAAGAAAGTGTTCTAGAGGTTAGAAAACCCTGTCCAGCTGTTTGAGAGAACATCTTGAGATAAGTTGAGCGGGAAATGTCATCATTTCCCGCTCAAATGAACGGACGGCCATTTCAGCGGGGC
The DNA here is from genome assembly GCF_040651755.1 of Actinomadura sp. NPDC048394. NCBI lineage: Bacteria > Bacillati > Actinomycetota > Actinomycetes > Streptosporangiales > Thermomonosporaceae > Actinomadura > Actinomadura sp. NPDC048394. The sequence goes on from NZ_JBEZJL010000007.1 coordinate 153,599, forward strand.
GAAGGAGCAGGTAGTAATGTCCCTCCCCGTGTCATCGACCCTCGACGCGCTGCTCGACTGCCCTCCCGGCCTGCTGGACACCACGTTCGACCAGCTCCGCACGCTGCTGGTGGTGCACGAGACGGGGTCCGCGCTGCGCGCCGCGCGGGCGCTCGGGCGGGAGCAGTCCAGCGTCCAGAAGCAGCTCGACACCCTCAACCGCAACAGCCAGGCGCTGTGCGGGGAGGTGCTGACCGTCCGGCAGGGGCGCGGGAAGGACTTCCTGTTCACCCCGACGGGCGAGACGACGGTGGAGCTGGCGCGGACCACCATCGAGAACTGGCTGGAGTCGATCCACTGGAGCCGCCGCCGGCTCGGCCGGATGCTGACGGTCGGCACCACCGAGTTCACGCTGCCGATCGTGTCGCGGGCCTGGGCGCGGGTGTCGGAGGAGTTCCGCCAGCGGGAGGTCGAGTTCAAGGTCGCGCACGTCCGCACGAAGGACCTGTGGTCCCGGCTGGAGACCAAGCAGGTCGACCTGGTGTGCGGCAGCATCGTCAGCACGCCGGAGGGCGACCGGCGGCTGAAGGAGTACGAGGTCATCGAGTACGCGCGCGGGCAGGCGCTGCTGCTCACCAACCTGCCGGAGAGCGAGCTGCCCGACGGGCCGGTCCGCACCAGCCGGCTCGGCCGCGTCCCGCTGGTGCTGCCGCCCGCCGGCCTGGTCGCCGACCTGCTGGCCACCTGGTACGGCCCCGCGTTCCGGGACCGGCTGAACGTCGTCGCCGACATCGACGACGTGCACTACGGGCTGTCGCTGCTGCGCTCCGGCTTCGTCCGCGGCTGCATGATCGTCACCGGCTCGATCGGGCGCGGGATGGCGGGACGCGACGATCCGGCCGCCGTCCCGCTGCGCGCCATCGGCCTGCACGACGACCTGGAGCCGAAGGCCGAGCTGATGACCGGCGCGTTCGTCCGGCGCGCCGATCTGGAGCGCTACGACGCGGGCCACCCGCTGAACCGTCTCTGGGCGGCCGTCCGCGAGGACGTCCGCACCTACACGCCCCTGGCCTGAGCCAAGGGCGCTCGGGCGCCGCGTCCTCTACTTGATCTGGTTGTCGACCACGTCGAGGGACGGGCGGGCGCCGAGGTGCTGGGTGGCCTGGGCGGCGAGGCGGCAGCCGGCGGTGAGCGCGTCGGCGGGCTGCTTGCCGTCCAGCCAGGGCGGCAGGAACCCCGCGATGAACGCGTCACCGGCGCCGGTGCCGTCGACGACCTTCTCGACCGGCTCGGCGGCGACCGTGACGGGCTCGGGCCGGCCGTTGGTGTACCAGAGCGCGCCGTCCTCGCCGACCTTGATGACGACCTGCGGGTACCAGGCCGTGAGCACCTTGGCGGCGGCGGCCGGGTTCTCGCGGCCGGTGAGGATCTCGGCCTCCTTGGCGGTGACCACCAGGAGGCGGGCCCCCTGCGTCCACTCCAGGAACGGCTCGGCGCCCATCCGCTTGAGCGGGGAGGACGAGCCGCCGTCGACCGACACCGACATCTGCGCCTGGCGGGCGAGTTCGAGGGCGTGGATGGCGGCCTTGCGCGAGCCCTCGTTGATCAGCGAGTAGCCGGACATGTGCAGGTGGGTGCCCTGCGAGAACAGGTCCTTGCAGCGCTCGACGTCCTCGGGGAGGAGGGCGGCGTTGGCGCCCGGGTCGGACAGCATGGTGCGGTCGCCCTTGTGGGTGACCATGACCACGCAGGTCCCGGTGGGGCGCTCCTGGTCCATGACGAGGCGGGCGTCGACGCCGTACCCCATCAGCTCCATGTCCCGGTTGCGGCCGGCGATGTCGGAGCCGCGGCGGCCGACGAAGGCGACCTCGATCCCCTCCAGGGCGAGCCAGGACGCGACGTTGGCGCCCGAGCCTCCTCCATGGGTCGTCACGGCGGCGGGCGTGTCGCTGCCCTTCGCCAAAGGGTACGCGGCACGAGCCACGGTGTCTGTCATGAGATCGCCGACCACGACCACGCGCGTCATGGAGTCATCACCTCGATCAACACGGCCCGCGCGAGCGGCATTCAGGGCGTGGGACGACCGTAACAGCTCTCGGCCCCCGATTAGGTCTCGAACGCGCAGCGAAACCCGGGAACCCGGGTTTTTCCTCAGCGTGCCGCCGGCGCCGCGTGCCTTACGCTCGGGTACGTGACCGAGGGTTATCCGGATCAGTGGGAGGCCGACGTCGTCCTGAGCGACGGCGGGACGGCGCATCTGCGGCCCATCCGGAGCGAGGACGCCGATCTCCTGCGGGTCTTCTACGCGCGGCTGTCGCCGGAGTCGATCTACTACCGGTTCTTCTCGCCGCGCCCGTACCTCACGGACCGTGAGGTCGAGCACTTCACGGGAGTGGACTACGACCGGCGTGTCGCGCTGATCGCCACGATCGGCGAGGAGATGGTCGCGGTCGTCCGGTACGACATGCTGAGCGACCGGCCGGAGACGGCGGAGGTCGCGTTCCTGGTGGAGGACGCCCATCAGGGGCGGGGGCTGGGCGCGGTGCTGCTGGAGCACATCGCGGCGGCGGCGCGGGAGCGGGGCGTGCGCCGGTTCGTGGCGAGCGTGCTGCCGGACAACCGGCGGATGACGCGGGTGTTCCGGGAGGCGGGCTACCAGGCGGAGCAGCGGTTCGAGGAGGGCGTGATCGAGCTCGTCCTGGACCTGGAGCCGACGGAGACGTCGGTGGAGGTGATGGCGGCGCGCGAGCACCGGGCGGAGTCGCGGTCGATCCAGCGGCTGCTGTTCCCGTCGTCGGTCGCGGTGGTCGGGGCGAGCCGCGCGGAGCACAGCGTGGGGCAGACCGTCCTGCGGAACCTGCTGAGCGGGGACTTCAGCGGGCCGGTGTATCCGGTGCATCCGACGGCGACGGCGGTGGCGGGGGTGCGGGCCTACGCGTCCGTCCTGGACATTCCCGACGATGTGGACCTGGCGGTGGTCGCGGTCCGCGCGGACGCGGTCCGCGAGGTCGTGGAGCAGTGCGCGGGGAAGGGCGTGCGGGGCCTGGTCGTCGTGTCGTCGGGGTTCGGTGAGACGGGCCCGGAGGGACGAGCGGACCAGGAGGAGCTGGTGCGGCTGGCCCGCGCCTACGGGATGCGGGTGGTCGGCCCCAACTGCCTCGGCATCGCCAACACGGACCCGGACGTGCGGCTGAACGCGACGCTGGCGCCGACCATGCCGGGCCGTGGCCCGGTGGGCTTCTTCTCCCAGTCGGGCGCGCTCGGCATCGCGATCCTGCAGCGGACGGCGGAGCGCGGCCTTGGGTTGTCGACGTTCGTGTCGGCGGGGAACCGGGCGGACGTGTCCGGCAACGACCTGATGCAGTACTGGGAGGAGGACCCGGCGACCAAGGCCGTCCTGCTCTATCTGGAGTCGCTGGGGAATCCGCGCAAGTTCGCGCGGCTGGCGCGCAGGCTGGGCCGCCGTAAGCCGATCGTGGCGGTGAAGAGCGGCCGCAGCACGCAGGGCGTCCCGATCGGGCACGCGGCGCGCGCGCTGACGCTGCCCGACCACGCGGTGAGCGCGCTGTTCCAGCAGGCGGGCCTGATCCGGGTGGAGGACCTGGCCGAGCTGTTCGACGTGGCGCAGTTGCTGGCCTACCAGCCGCTGCCGTCCGGCGACCGGATCGCGATCATCGACAACTCCGACTCGCTGGGGCTGCTGGCGCAGGACGCGGCGGTCGCGCTGGGCCTGGAGGTCCGCCCGCGCGTCGACCTCGGGCCGCGCGCGGACGCCGACGACTACGAGGCGGCGCTGGCGGGCGCGCTGGCCGACGACTCCGTGGACGCGATCGTGGCGCTGTTCACCCCGCCCACGATCGGCGGGTACGACCTGCGCGTCCCGCAGAAGATCCTGCGGCTGGCGGCGGGCGGCAGCAAGCCGATCGTGGCGACGTACCTGGGGTCGGAGGGCATGCCGGCCGACCTGCGGATCACCGGGCCGGACGGGACGGCGGCGGAGGGCTCGGTGCCGTCCTATGCCGCGCCGGAGGACGCCGTCCGGGCCCTGGCCTACGTGGTCCAGTACGCGCAATGGCGACGGACCCCCGCAGGCCGCTTGCCCGAGCTCGACGGAACGGACCGCAAGCGCGCGCGGGCACTGGTCGAGGGCTGGCTCGGTTCGGGCGACCCGGTAGAGGCGACGCCGGAGCAGGCCGCCGAGCTGCTCGGCTGCTACGGCATCTCGATCTCCGCGGACGTCGCCGCCGGGGGAGTGCCGACACGGGTCGTGACCATGGAGGACCCGTCGTTCGGCGCCGTCGTCTCGTTCGGCCTCGCCGACGAGACCGCAGCCCTCCTCGACGACCGCGCCTACCGCCTGGGGCCCCTCACCGACGTGGAGGCCGCGGAGCTGATCCGCGCGATCCGGACGGCGCCGCTGCTGCTCGGCCATCGCGGCGCGCAGCCCGTGGACGTCGCGGCCCTGGAGGAGCTGCTGCTGCGGGTCTCGCGGCTCGGGTACGACCTGCCGGAGGTGGCGCGGCTCGAACTGAACCCGGTCATGGCGGACGTGTCCGGCGTCGCGGTGCGCGACGTCGCGCTCCGCCTGGCACGTCCGCTGGGCCCGCGCACGGAGCTGGGCCCCCGGCGCCTCCGGCAGTTCTAGGACGGCCCGGAGGCTATAGGGCCGACCGGGTCGGCTCTAGGAACAGGCCTGGCAGCTCTAGGGCCGACCGGGAGGCTTTAGGGACGGCCTGGAGGCGGCGGGGGGCTCGGCGCCGGGGTCGGCGGGACCGGGTCGGGCTCGGGGCCGGGCGGAACCGGGTCGGGGTCCGGCGTGGGCGGCGTGGGCTGCGGCGCCGGGCCCGGCGGGGTCGGCTCCGGCGGCGGGCCGGGCGGGACCGGGTCGGGCGCGGGCCCCGGCGGGACGGGTCGCGGCGGCTGGGGCCCGGGGCCCGGCATCGGGCCGGGCGGCGGCTCGGTCGGCGGGACCAGCGGTTCCGGTGCGGGGGCCGGGTCCGGTGTCGGCGGGGGCACCGGCCGCGGGGTGGGCAGCGGATCTCTCTCGTCCATGGGACCTCCGTACCCGCGTGCCCCTCGGGTACCCGTGCGGGCCGTGCTCCGGTCGGCGTGTCGGCCCGCCCCGGGCCGGCGCTCCGACCCGTGCCCGGGCCCGCGCCGGGCATGTGCGCGTCCGGCCCCGGACAGGGCAGGATAGGGGCATGAGGGAAACCCGAGCGACCGCTCACGGTTTGCGCACGGCGATCGAGCGCAGCGGCTACTACCCGGCCCTGGTCGCGGACGCGGTCGAGTCGGCCATAGGGGACGAGCGCGTCGTCGCGTACGTCGTGCACCACGAGGCGACGTTCGACCCCGCGATGGAGGTCCGGCGGCACGTGACCGTGCTGGTGCTGTCCGCGTCCCGGCTGCTGGTGTGCCACACCGACGAGCACCCGCCCGGCGAGGGCATGGAGCGCCCGCACGCGTCCACCACCACCGAGGCGGTGAAGCTGGAGCGCGTCCAGTCGGTCGCGGTGACGCGGGTCGTCCCGGACCCGGCCTCCTACGTGCCGGGGGTGCCGCCGACCGAGGTCGTCCTGACGATCGGGTGGGGCGCCATCGCGCACATCGACCTGGAGCCCGCGACCTGCGGCGACGAGAACTGCGAGGCCGACCACGGCTACACCGGCAGCGTCACCGCCGACGACCTGTCGCTGCGGGTGAGCGAGGCCGCCGACGGCGCCGACGCCGTCGCGCAGGTGCTGGCCTTCGCCGAGGAGCTGTCCGCGGCGACCGCCCGGTGAGCGTGCGGCGGCCGCCCGGTGCGCGGAGGCGCCCGGTGATCGCGCGATGAGCGGTGCGTCCGGTGATCGCCTGATGAGCGGGGCGCCGGTGCCGCCCGTGCCCCGGTACGGGACGGGCGCGCTCGCCGACGTCCCGGTGTCGGTGCTGGCGGCGCTGGGCGTCCCGGACGCGGTGAACGTGCTGGGCCTGCCGGTGCTGCCGCGCGCCTGCGTGCTGCTGGTCGACGGGCTCGGCTGGGAACAGCTGCGCGCCCATCCGGACGAGGCGCCGTACCTGACCGCGATGGGCGGCGGCCCGATCACCGCCGGGTTCCCCGCGACGACCGTCACCAGCCTCGGGTCGCTCGGCACCGGCCTGCCGCCCGGCGGGCACGGCCTGCTGGGCCTGCAGGTCGCCGTCCCGGGCACCGGGCGGCTGCTGAACTGCCTGCGCTGGCGGGACGACTCGGTCGACCCGGAGCATTTCCAGCCCGCGCCGACGATCTACCAGCGGGCCGTGGCGGCCGGTGTGGCGGCGGCCTACGTGTCCCTCGGCCTTTACCGGAACTCGCCGCTCAGCCGGGCCACGGCGCGCGGCGCCGACTACCTCGCGGCGGACAGCCTGGGCCAGCTCGTCGGGCGGGCCGAGCGGGCGCTGCGGCGCGGCGGCCGGTCCCTCGTGACCGTCTACCACCCGGACCTCGACTCGACCGGGCACAAGTTCGGGGTGGGCTCGGCGGAGTGGCGGCACCAGCTGCGGTTCGTGGACGTCCTCGTGCAGGAGCTCGCCGCGGTCCTGCCGCCGGGCTCGGCGCTGTACGTGACCGCCGACCACGGCATGGTCGACCCGACGGAGCGGATCGACGCCGACACGGTCCCGGAGCTGGGCGAGGGCGTGGCCCTGCTCGGCGGCGACGCGCGCTGCCGGTACGTCTACAGCGAGCCGGGCGCGCACGACGACGTCCTCGCCGCGTGGACGGCGATGGTCGGCGACCGGGCGTGGGTCGTGCCGCGCGAGAAGGCGGTGGCGGACGGCTGGTTCGGCCCGCTCGCCCCGGGGATGGCGGAGCGGGTCGGCGACGTGATCGCGGTCCCGCACGCGGATCTGGCGATCGTGGCGTCGGAGCGGGAGCCCTGGCTGAACGGGATGATCGGCATGCACGGCTCGCTCGTCACCGCCGAGCAGATCGTGCCGCTGCTGTCGGCGACCCGCCCCTGACCCGCGGCACCGTGCCGCCCCTGACCCGTGGCCCCGCCCCCGGGCCCGCGGCGCGCCGTCCCGCCTCCGGACCCGCGGCGCGCCGTCCCGGCCCCTCGACCTGGGTGCGCTGACCTGGGATGTCGCGGGATCCGTGCTGGTCACGGCGTGTCCCGGGGGCGGCGGTGCGTAGGCTGCCGGTCGTGACGAACCCCGCCGAGCCCCTCCTCAATCCGGGCGACGAAGGTCAAACTGGCGATGTGCACCCTCTCATCGAAGTGCCCGCGCTGGACCGGCTGCTCCGGCGGCAGACCCCCTTGGTCCTGCTGGACGTGCGTTGGCATCTGGCGGGGCCGCCGGGAATCGACTCCTACCGCAAGGGCCATCTCCCCGGGGCCGTGTTCGTCGACCTGGACCGGGACGTGGCCGGGCCGCCGGGGCCGGCGGGGCGCCATCCGCTGCCCGCGTCCGGTGACTTCGAGGCCGCGATGCGCCGCGCCGGCGTGTCGGGGGACCGGCTCGTCGTGGTCTACGACGACGCCGACTCCACGTCCGCCGCGCGCGTCTGGTGGTCGCTGCGCTATTTCGGCCACGACAAGGTCCGCGTGCTGAACGGCGGTTACCGGGCCTGGACGGAGGCGGGCCACGCGGTCACGACCGAGGAGCCGGACGTGAAGCCGGGCGACTTCTTCGCCCGTCCGGGCCGGCTGCCCGTGCTGGACGCCGAGGGGGCGGGGGCGCTCGCGACGGCCGGGGTGCTGCTGGACGCCCGCGCCGCCGAGCGGTACCGGGGTGAGACCGAGCCCGTCGACCCGGTGGCCGGGCACATCCCGGGCGCGCGGAACGCGCCGACGTCGGGGAACGTGGGGGTGGACGGCCGGTTCCTGCCGCCGGAGCTGCTGCGCGAGCGGTTCGCGCAGCTCGGCGCGACCGACGCGCTGGACGTCGGCGCCTACTGCGGCTCCGGGGTGACGGCGGCGCACGAGATCCTGGCGCTCAACCTCGCGGGCATCCCCGCGGCCCTCTACGTCGGGTCGTGGTCGAACTGGGTCGCCGACCCCGGCAATCCGGTCGCGACCGGCGATACCTGATCGGACGGGTCCGTGGCCGCGCGGGACGCTCCGGCGGCCACGGGCCCGTCCGTCATCCTGAGCCGAAGCAGAGGAATCCGGCGACGCCGGGCGCGCGCGGGACGGCGGCGAGCGCGCGCGACGGCGGCAGCCCCGACGCCAGCCCGGTGTGGAACGCCGACATGAACTCCGGGGTCGTGGCGTCCCGGACGGGCACGACGCTGGCGATCACGGTGGCGGTGCCGAGGGCGAGCAGCACGCCCGCCATCCCGACGGCGGCGTCGCCCTCGTCGGAGCGGCCGATGTCGCACGCCGACAGCACCACGACGCGGGGCGGCGCCGCGAGCGCGTCGAGGTCGTGGACGGTGAGCGGGCCGTCGGCGAGCCGCAGCCGCGAGAACAGCGCGTTGCCCTCGCGGAACTCGCCGTGGGCGGCGATGTGGGCGAGCGCGGCGCCGTCCAGCGCGTCGCGGACGGGTTCGGCGCGCGCGCTCGGGCCGTCCAGGACGAGCGCGCCGGGGTGGACGCCGCGCAACGCGGCGATCTCGCGCCCGGCATGGGCGAGGCCGGGGCCCGCGACCAGGACGGTACGACCACCGGACGGACGGTCCGCCCGGGCGCGCAGCCATGCCGCGGCCGACGGGACGACGGTGAACGGGCGCCCCACGAGCGACGGCAGCACCGCCCAGGGCAGGCCGTGCAGCGGCCCGACCGGGGCGATCACGAGGTCGCGATCGCCAGCGTCGGCCAGGACCGGCGCCAGCAGCAGCCGATCGAGCCGCTCGGCGGACTCGGCGACGGCCGCGAGCGCAGCGGGATCGTCGTCACCCGCGAGCCGGCCCAGCGCGTAGCGGATCAGCCCGGTCTCGCGGGCGATGGTGTCGTGGTTGCCGAGCCGGTGCCTGCGGATCCGGCCGCCGGCGACGGTCACCGCGTGCAGTTCGCCGCCGACGGCGACGAGTTCGACGAGCGCGCGGTCGCCGAGCGCCGCGGCGATCTCGGCGGGCTCCGGCGTTTCCGGACCGGGCGGCCCGCCCGGGCGGCGGCGGGTGTGCGCGCTGACCTTGGCCTCCAGGTCCGCCAGGTCGGCGGCCAGCACGGACGGGACGCCGCCGCGCGCGGCGTCGCAGGTGTGCGCGGCGCTGAGTGCCCGCAGCGCCGCGAGCGCCCCGGCCCGTTCGGGATCGGCGGGCGGCCGCAGCCGCGCCGGGCGGGCGATGGCGCGCCGCCGCTCCTCCAGGGCCAGCAGCTCCGCCGCGGACCCGGCGAGGCCGAGCCCGAGCGCGGCCAGCTCGCCCGCGAGTCCCGCAGCGCGGGCCCGCAGGTCCAGCGCGCCGAACGCCTCCGCGTGCCGCGCGGCCGCCTCCAGCCCGGCGCGGACGGCGCCGACCGCGCCGGGGACGTCGCCGCGCGCCGACCGTTCGAGCGCGGTCGCGTGCCAGCCGGCGATCCGGACCGCGGCGGGGCCGTCCGTGCCGTCGACTCCCGCGAGCAGGCGGCCGGGCGGCCTGCCGAGTGCCATCGCCACCCGTGCCGCGATGACGCGGGTCTCGGCGGCGGGTCCGGCCCAGCCGCCGTCGCCGAGCAGGTCCGCCGCGGCGGCGGCGTCCGCCAGCAGTGCCTCGGACCGCTCGCCGGACTCCCAGCGCGCCTTGATCAGCACCTGCTCCGCCAGCGGGATCCAGCCGGGACGCTCCTGCTCGGCGAACGCGTCCCGCGCCTGCGCGGCGCTCCCGGCGGCCTGCCCGGGATCGCCGTCCGCGAGTTCGGCATGCGCGCGCAGGAGGAGGGCGTCCGCGACGTCGCACCGGTAGCCGTGCGCCCTCGCCGCGTCCAGGGCCGCGTCGAGGAGCGGCCGGGCCTCCCTCGGCAGGCCCGCCATGATGAGGGTCTCCGCCTGGTCGAGGCGGCACTGCGCCAGCCGTTCTCCGGCCAGGAGCGGCTCGGCCTCCGCGTACAGCCGGAGCGCGCGCGGGACGTCCCCGCGCCGCGACACCGCGAACGCCAGGTTGCCTTTGGCCATCGCCGTCTGATGCCGCAGCCCGGCGGCCTCGCCGACCGCGACGGCCTCCGCGAGCGCCTTCTCGGCACCGCCGAAGTCGCCCTGCATCACCCGCGCGAGCCCGATGTTGGTCAACAGCCCGTTGAGCGCCGCCCGGTCATGCCCCTTCCGCAGTCCCGCGAGCGCGCGCTCGGCGACGTCGTGCGCTTCCGTGACCCGGCCTGCGCGGGCCAATGCGCAGGCCTTGTTGGCCGCCAGCCGGTCCGCGTCCTCGCCGTGCAGGACGGTCTTCGCTTCCTCCGCGTGTACCAGCGCCCCCGTGAGATCTCCGCGCGCGGCCAAGAGACCCACCAGGTTCATCCGGACCTTGGCGGCCGCGTACGGGTCTGGACGCGTGTCACCCGTCCACGAGTCTTCGTCGAAGACGGGCCATTCGCCCTCATCGGACGTCGCGGGGGTCGTCTCCCGCCCGGTCGCCAGATCGAGGGCCCGATACAAGAAGGCCAATCCCTCCTCCAAGTGACCCAGCTCCTTGCACGCCAGGCCCGCGATCCGCAGCGCGAGGATGTCGTCGCCCCGCTCCAGCAGCGCCGTCGCGCGGGCGTGCGCGGTCGCCGGGTCGATCGCCGCCAGCCACAGCAGCGCCCGCTCGTCCTCGCCGCTCATACGCGGACCCAGCTCGTGACGACCGACGCCCCGCCCGGCAGCCGGAACAGCAGGCTGACCAGCCCCTCCGGCACGTCCGGAAGGCAGAACATGCCGGTCGGCCCGGTCCGCCCCGCCGCGCGGCCCGCCGGGAGGTCACGGTGCCGGACGACGATCTCGGCGCTCGCCGGCGGGACGAGCCGTCCGGTGATCTCGCGGTGCCGCCCCTCGCCGGTGACCTCGATCTCCACCGCCGGCCCGGCCGCCGGCTCGGCCGCGCAGCCGAACGTCAGCGACCGTCCCGTCCCGCCCCGCACGCCCACCGCCGGACGCACTGCCCCGTCATGACGCAGCTCCGCCAGCGCCGCCGCCGGCGTCCGCCACGCGAGCGCCGAACGCGCCGCCGCGAGCACGCCATCCGGCACCGGGTCGAGGACGTCGAACGCCGCCCGCGCCCCCGCCATCAGCTCCTCGTCGTTCACGGGACGAGCCTCCGCAGCGCGGCCAGGCAGCGGGCCCGCGTCGGGCCGACGCTGCCGACCGGGATGCCCAGCGCCGCCGCCAGCTCCGCGTAGCTCGCGGCCTGCGCGAACAGCCGCAGCAGCGTCCGGCAGCGGCGGGGGAGCGCCTCCAGCGCGGCGCCGACCCGGCCGAGACGGTCCCGGACCGCCGCCACCTCGTCCGGCCCGGACGGGTGGCGCGCGCCGAACGGCACCGGCGCGAGGTCGCGGGTCCGCCGCCGCAGCAGCGCCCTGCACTCGTTGCGGGCCGTCGTCGCCAGCCAGCATCCCGCCGCCGACGGGTCGTCGAGCGCGTCGATCCGTTCCACCAGCCGCAGCCAGGACGTCTGCACCACATCGCCCGCGTCCGCGTCGCCCAGCCCGTGCGCGCGGGCGATCGACCACAGAAGCGGGGTGTACCGCTCGACCAGCCCCGCCCATGCGGCGCCGTCGCCGTCCCGGGCCCGCTCCACCAGCGCGCTCGTATCGTCGTCCTGCATAGTCCCGTCGTCCTGCAGAGTCGCCAAGAGGTCTCCCGCCACGTGATCGCCTGACATGAGCTGATCACCTTAAGTGGGAAATTGACGACGCTCCGTGCGCGGTTACCGCTTCGCCATCGGACCGTGCTCAAGAACTGATGAGTACGCCGAGGTCGGGAAGCGTGACGCAGCGCGCCGGATCGAGGACCCGGTCGGCCGCGGACGGCGCGTCCAGCCCCTCCGCCGCGGCGAGCCCCGCGATCCGTCCCGCCACCGCGGGTGCCGCGAACGATGTCCCGCTCCACGTCGCGTACCCCTCGAACCGGTCCGCATCGGTACCTCCGGAGGGGGCGCGCGGGCCGTCGAACCAGACGTGCGTGCTCGCGACGTCCACCCCCGGCGCGCAGGCGTCCACCCACCAGCCGTAGTTGGAGAACCAGGCCCGGTCGTCCCCGTCGAGCGCCGCGACGGCGATGACCGGCTTCATCGCGGCCGGCCAGAACGGGCGCTCGCTAGCGGTGTTCCCCGCGCACGCCACCACCACCGTCCGGCGGCCGAGCGCCGCGATCGCCCTCGCCAGCACGGGCGACGGGCGGTCGTCGAAGGTGTGGCAGCCGAGCGAGATGTTCACCACGTCCGCGCACCCCCAGGACGCGAGCCGGGTCAGCGCCCGGATGACGTCCAGTTCGTCGCCGACGCCGTCCCCGCCGATGACACGCAGCGCCCGCAGCCGCGCCGTCGGCGCGTGCCGCAGCACCACCCCCGCGATGAACGTGCCGTGCCCCGCCTGCGCGTCCAGTTCGAGGTCCAGGTCGGCGTCGAGGACCTCCGCCACCTCGTCGCGCTGCTCGCGGAACCACGCGGTGTCCTCGTACCAGGGGTGCGGCGACAGTCCCGTGTCCAGGATCGCGACCGTCACGTCCCGGCGCGCGCCCGCCGCGACCGGCGCGGGCAGCGGCGGCGCCGGCCGCGGCCGGTCGGCCGGACCGCTCCACCACATCGGCTGCCCGTGGACGAGATGGTTCGGCGACACGCTCAGCGTCCGATGGCGGCCACCACCGGACAGTTGCGCGGCCAGCTCGCACACGTCCACCTTCGCGGACGGCCGCAGCCGCAGCCGCGTCGCGCCCGGCTCGTCCTCCCGCGCGTCGCACCAGCGCCGCACGAGGCTCTGCGCGGCGCCGGCGTCCCGTCCGGAGACGAGTACCTGGTCGCGGCGCACCAGCGTCCGCCGCCCCGGCACCGGCTCCACCACCATCGCGTCACGGTGCCGCACCAGCAGCCGTTCCAGCCGCGCCTCCTTGTCGAGCATCGCCCATCCTCCCCCTACCACGGACCCGCCACTCATCGTGCCGGAGCGCGGACGGAAGGTGATGACCGAACGCGCCGAATCGGCGGCGCCGCGGCCGTGCGAGGGCCTACGCTGGTCGGCCGAGGCCGGTGAACGGTGCGCATCGTGTGGTCAAGGGTTCGGCAAACGGCCCACTCACGGTGGTGCGACCGGGGCCGATGATGCACAATGAGGGACGCGGACGCCGTCTTGGGACGTACGAGGCCGTAGGGGAAGACGAGCCTCGGTACAGATCCAGGAGGTCCGGTGACCGCACGTGGCGTTTTCTACGTCCACTCCGCGCCACCTGCGCTGAGCCCGCACATCGAGTGGGCCGCCGCAGGTGTTCTCGGCGTGCCCGTTTCCCTTGAGTGGGCTGATCAGGCGGCCGCGCCGGGGACGCTGCGCGCCGAGCTTCATTGGGAGGGCAGGCCGGGCACCGCGGCAGGGATCACCTCGGCCCTGCGCAACTGGAAACTGGTGCGGTTCGAGGCCACCGAGGATCCGACGCCGGGCAGCGACGGCGTCCGCTACAGCTTCACCCCGTCCCTCGGGGTGTTCAGCGGCGTCATCGGCGCCAACGGCGACATCATGGTGCCCGAGGACCGGCTGCGGTCCGTCATGGCCAACGCCGCCGTCGGCAAGACGACCCTGGAGCACGAGCTCGACCGGCTCCTCGGCACGCCCTGGGACAACGAGCTGGAGCCCTTCCGGCGCGCCGGAGACGGCGCCCCGGTCCGGTGGCTCCACGCCGCTGTTTAAGGCGCGGTGCCGCCAGGCGGCCCGCGCGCGGAGCGTGCCCGTCCCGCAACTCGCACGCTCCCGTCCAGGGCCGCCCCTCAGGGCTTCAAGGCGCCCGCACTCCGCGGAGCGTCCCGCACGGCTCCCCACCGAGCGCCCCGCGCGGACGCGGCGCCTTCACAGCAGGGCGCACAGCATGCGAAACGGCCCGGTGAGTCCGCGATTCGGACTCGCCGGGCCGTTGACGCGTGCGCGGTCAGAGAGCGCGCTGGAAGGCGACCGAGACGTTGTGGCCGCCGAAACCGAACGAGTTGTTGAGCGCCGCGGCGGGCCCGTCCGCGAGCTTGCGCGGCTCGTCCCGCACGATGTCCAGGTCGACGTCGTCGTCGAGGTCCTCCAGGTTCGCGACCGCCGGGACGAGGCCGTCCCGCAGCGCCAGGATCGTGAACACCGACTCCAGCGCGCCGGCGCCGCCCAGCAGGTGGCCGGTCATCGACTTGGTCGCGGTGATGGCGACCTTCGCGGCGGCCTCCTCGCCGAGACCCGCCTTGATGGAGTTCAGCTCCGCGACGTCGCCGGACGGGGTCGAGGTGGCGTGCGCGTTGATGTGCACGACGTCCTCGGGCCGCAGCCCGGCGTCGGCGAGCGCCCGCTGCATCGCCTTGGCCTGGCCGCCGCCGCTCGGGTCCGGCAGCACGATGTCGTAGGCGTCGTTGGAGTAGCCGCAGCCGGCGGCGACGCCCTGCACGCGGGCGCCGCGGGCCCGCGCGTGCTCCTCCGACTCCAGGATGATCATGGCGGCGCCCTCGCCGAGCACGAAGCCGTCGCGGTTCTTGTCGTACGGCCGGGACGCGCGCGCCGGCTCGTCGTTGCGGGTCGACATCGCGCGCATGCGGCCGAACGAGGCCATCTGCAGCGGGTGGATGCACGACTCGGTGCCGCCGCAGATGACGACGTCGGCGCGGCCCGCACGGATCATGTCGATGGCGTAGCCGACGGCCTCGCCGCTGGACGCGCACGCGCTGACCAGGGCGTGCGAGCCCGCGGTCGCGCCGAACTCGATGCCGACGTGCCCGGACGCGCCGTTCGGCATCAGCATCGGCACGGTGAACGGCGACACCCGCGACCAGCCCTGCTCGCGGAACACGTCGTAGCTGTTCAGCGCGGTGTGCAGGCCGCCGATGCCGCTGGAGACGACGACGCCCAGCCGGTCGCCGTCGACGACGAAGCCGCCGGGCACGCCGGCGGGCTCCTCGTTGCGCATGGTCTTGTTGCTGACCGCCGGCGCGAAACCGGCGTCGGTCCACGCCTCGCGCGCCGCGATCAGCGCGATCGCCTGGCTGCGGTCCAGCCGGCGCAGCGACTGCTTCGGCATCACCTCGGCCGGGTCCACCTTCAGCGTGGCGGCGAAACGCACCGGCAGGTCCTCGACGCCCTCCCAGTCCAGGCTGCGGATCCCGGACTCTCCGGCGAGCAGGGCGGACCAGGTCGACGGCAGGTCGCCGCCGAGAGGGGTCGTTGCACCGAGACCGGTCACCACGACTCTGGTCTGGCTCTTGCTCATAGATGCTCCTTGCGGACTGGAGGGGGAGTGGAGGCAGGGCGCGCCCGGCCCGGATCCCCGGCGGGACCCGTGCGGGCCCGTCCGGGCGGCCCGGCGGCGCGCCCTCCCTGCGGCCGGCCCGTGCGGTGCACGGCCCGGCCACCGGCCGGAACTAGCTCTGGAGCTTCTGGACGAAGTTGATGACGTCCTGGACGCTCTTCAGGTTGCGCAGCTCGTCGTCGGGGATCTCGACGCCGAAGCGGTCCTGCGCGGCCACCGCGATCTCCACCATCGACAGCGAGTCGATGTCGAGGTCGTCGATGAAGTTCTTCTCCGGGGTGACCTCGGACTTGTCGATGCCGACGATCTCGTCGATGATCTCGGCGAGGCCGTCCAGGATCTGCTGTTCGGTGGCGACTGCCATGGTTCTGAGTTCTCCTTCGATGGGGTTGGTCCAGAGCCTGCGAGCAGGCGTGACGGCCTACGGGATCTGGATGACTTGGGCAGCGTAGGACAGTCCGGCGCCGAACCCCACCAGGAGGGCGGGGGCGCCGGACGGCACGTCGCCGCGTTCGATCATGCGGGAGAGGGCCAGCGGGATGGAGGCCCCCGAGGTGTTGCCGGAGTGCACGATGTCGTCGGCCACCACGGCGTTGGTGGCCTTCATCTTCCGGGCGATGGCCTGGATGATCCGCAGGTTGGCCTGGTGCGGGACGACGGCGGCGAGGTCGCCGGGGGCGATCCCGGCGCGCTCGCACGCCTCCAGCGCGACCGGCGCGATGGCGGTGGTGGCCCAGCGGAACACCGCCTGGCCCTCCTGCCGGATGAACGAGTGCCGGTCGTCGATGATGATCTTGTCGTAGTTCTCGCCGGCGCTGCCCCACACGACCGGGCCGATGCCGGGCGACTCGCTGCCGGTGACGACCGCGGCGCCCGCCCCGTCGGCGAAGATGATGCTGGTGGAGCGGTCGGTCCAGTCGATCCACTGGGACATCTTCTCGGACCCGATCACCAGCACGTTGCGGGCGCTGCCGGCGCGGACGGCGGCGCTGGCGGTGCCGAGCGCGTAGCAGAAGCCGGCGCAGGCGGCGTTCAGGTCGAAGGCGCCGGGCGCGTCGATGCCGAGCCGGTGCGCGACCTGCGGCGCGTGCCCGGGCATCGGCGACTCCGCCGAGCAGGTCGCGAGGATCACCAGGTCGATGTCGGACGGGTCGAGGCCGCTGTTGGCGAGGGCCTTGCCGCCCGCGTGCACGCCGAGTTCGACGATGCCCTCGTCGTCGCCGGCGATCCGCCGCTCCTGGATGCCGACGCGGGTGCGGATCCACTCGTCGTTGGTGTCGACGGTCCGCGACAGCTCCTCGTTGGTGACGATCCGCGCGGGCCGGTAGTCGCCGAACGCGAGGATGCGGGCGCCCGCGGCCGCCTCGGGGATGCGCAGCCCGGTCATGCCGCGTCCGCCTTGATCAGCTCGCGGGCCTTCTCCAGGTCGCCGGGGGTCTTGAGGGCGACCAGCTCGACGCCCTTCAGCTCGCGCCGGGCGAGCCCGACGAGCGTCCCGGCCGGGGGCAGCTCGATGATGCCGGTGACGCCGATCTCGCGCATCGTCGCCATGCACGCGTCCCACCGGACGGGGGCGCTGACCTGCTCGACGAGGCGCGCGACGAAGTCGCGGCCGGACGCGACGACGGCGCCGTCGCGGTTCTGCAGCAGCTTCGTGCGGGGGTCGGCGACGGGGGCGCCGGGGGCGAGGCGGCGGAGGGTGTCGACGGCGGGGGCCATGTGCTCGGTGTGGAAGGCGCCGGCGACCGACAGCGGCCGCAGCCGTGCCTTCGCGGGGGGCTCGTCGGCGAACTTCGCCAGCTTCTCCATCGTCCCGGCGGCGACGACCTGGCCGGCGCCGTTGACGTTCGCGGGGGTGAGGCCCTGCTTGTCGATCGCGGCGAGCACCTCGTCGGCGTCGCCGCCGAGCACGGCCGTCATGCCGGTCTCGGTGACGGCGGCGGCCTCGGCCATGGCGCGGCCCCGCTCCCGGACGAGCACCAGCGCGGCCTCGGGGGACAGCACCCCGGCGATCGCGGCGGCGGCGAGCTCGCCGACGCTGTGCCCCGCGACGGCGCCGGGGACGCCGTCCTCGTAGAGCACCTCGTAGGCGGCGAGCGCGGCGGCGACCAGCAGCGGCTGCGCGACGGCGGTGTCGCGGATCTCCTCGGCGTCGGCGGTCGTCCCGTACCTGACCAGGTCCAGCCCGGTGACGGCCGACCACCAGGCCAGGCGGTCGGCGACTCCGGGTATCTCTAGCCATGGCTGAAGGAAGCCGGGGGTCTGGGCGCCCTGGCCGGGCGATGCGAGGAGAATCACGGCGTCCAGCCTTTCGCGAACGCCCCATTCCTCTCGATGCCGATCGCGACGAAGTTTGGTCCGGGCCCTTTGTACGACCCCTACAAGCCCGTTATGCGCGGGGCGGGCGGGCGGCGAAGCGGCCCAGGACCAGGGCGATGCGGAGCGTGAACGCGTTGCGTCCGTCGGTCGGCGCGAGGCCGGTGAGCTCCGTGACGCGACGCAGCCGGTAACGGACCGTGTTCGGGTGCACGAACAGCAGCCGGGCGGTCGCCTCCAGTGACGACCCCTGCTCCAGGTAGGTGGTGAGGGTGTCGAGCAGCGGGGCGCCGGCGGCGAGCATCGGGTTGTAGACACCCTCCACCAGGTACCGGCGGGCCTCGGCGTCGCCGTCGAGGGCCCGCTCGGGCAGCAGCTCGGTCGCCGGGACGGGCCGCGGCGCGTCCGGCCAGCCGGCCGCGGCGCGCAGCCCGGCGACGGCGGCCTGCGCGGACTTGGTCGAGTCGTACAGGTCGCCGACCTTCGGGCCGACCACGACGGGGCCCGGCCCGCACTTGGCGGCGATGGGGCGGGCCGCCTCCATCGGGTCGGCGTCGCCGCCGACCACCACGATGACCCGGTGGCCGTGCACGCCGGCGAGCACGTCGGCGCGGGCGCGCCGGGCGGCCAGCTGCATCTGGTCGATGGTGACCTCGGGCTCCTCGTCCTCCGGGGTGTACCCGGCGATCACCGTGACGGGCTTGGACGTCCAGCCGAGCGCCGCGGCCCAGGAGTGCATGCCGTCGTCGACCTCGCCGCGCAGCACCGCGTTGACGACGAGGGCCTCCAGGCGGGCGTCCCAGGCGGCGCGGGTCTCGGCGGCGCGCGCGTACACCTGCGCCGCGCCGAACGCCACGTCCCGGGTGTAGCGCAGGATGGCCTCGCGGAGCTGGGCCTCGCCGCCGGGCGCGGCCAGCTCGTCGAGGCGGGTCTCCACCACCTCGATGATCACCCGGATCATGTCGATGGTGTGGTGCAGCTTGATGGAGCGCAGCAGCTCGCGGGGCGCGGTGCCGAACACCTCGCCGGCGATCGCGGGCCGGGTCCTCTCGTTGCTCTTGAACCACTCGACGAACGCGGCGATGCCCGCCTGCGCGACCAGCCCGATCCAGGAGCGCTGGTCCGGCGGCATCCGCCGGAACCAGGGGAGCTGCTCCTCCATGCTGGTCAGCGCCGCGGTGCCGAACGTGCCCATCGCCTTCTCCAGGCGCTGGGTGGTCTGCTCGCGGATCTCGGCCTCGCTTGCGGTGTCCACCTCCCCAGAGTGCCATCGAACAGGCGATGATCCGTCCCCGAGTGAGGGATTGGCCGTCAGCCGCGCACCACCGCGGGGGCGTCGCCGAGGGCGATCTCGGTGAGGTTGCGCAGCGGGAGGGAGCCCGGGGCGAGGTAGTCGCTGTGGCCGCCGGAGCCCGCGGCGAACACCCGGGCGCCGAAGCCGCGGGAGACCGGGTCCGGTCCGAGCCCGAGGCCGAGGATCCGCACGTGCGGGACGTCCTCCATCCAGTCCGTCGCGCCGCGGCCGGCCCAGACGCGGGCGGTGCGGCTCAGGTCGGCGGCGGACCACGCGGTCGTGCCGGGGCTGCCGTAGAGGGCGATGTCGCTGACCTGCCGCCATGCGGCGGCGGTGCGGCCGGTGTGGTGGCCGAGGGCGGCGCGGCCGCAGACGACGGAGCCGTAGCTGTGGCAGAGCAGCGCGACGCGGGCGGCGGGGTTGACCCGGCGCATGCCGGCGAGGAAGTCGAGGAGCTCGCCGGCGCCCTCGCCGGCGCGCTGGTCGGTCAGGACGTCGCCGCTGAAGGTCTTGGGGGCGGCGTAGCCGAGCCACGCCACGACGGCGAGGCCCGGGTCGGCGGTGATCGACCGGGCCCGGGCGTAGACGGCCCGCGCGCCCCCGCCCGGTGTGGACCAGGGCTTGCCGCCTCGTCGGTCGAACGCGGTCAGCGTCGTGTCGGCCCCTGGGACGAGCACCGCGACACGGCGGGCGTGCGCGAGATCGCCGACGACCTCGATGGCCCGTCCACGGCCGCGAGGGTCGAAGTACAGGAAGCGGCGGCCCGGTGCCAGGAATGCGCCCAGCGCGCGCGCCCGCCCGTCGTCGCCGACGCTGCGCGCAGTCCGGAGCGCCTCCTCGATCGACCGGCGCTCGGTCGCGAAGCGGACGTCCAGCGTCGACGCCGCCATCGACGGGACGGCGGCGGGGGCCGCGTACGGGTCGGCGTGGCCGGTCCCGGCGGTGGTGAGCATGAGGGCCGAGATGGAAACGACGCAGGCCAGCGCCCGTCGTAGCCGTCGGGCGCGCCTCGGTGTCGTCTTGCGTGGCGGCGGCATCTTCGGCCTTTCTACCATCCGGGGCCGGCGGCGGTTTCCGGCCGGGCGGCTGCGTTCAGGAGGCTCGTGGTGAGATGCGCGGTGCCGCCGCGGAGTTCGCGCCGCCGCCGTCCGGGCGTGGCGCCGGGCGTTCGAAGCGGTGCGCGAGCGCGTGGAGCGCCGCCAGCGCGAGCGCGAACACCGGCAGCCAGAGCAGCCGTTCCGCGAGCCAGGACGGCCCGTCGGGCGCGGTGTGCAACCCGGCCAGGCTACCCACCGTGACGAGCGCCCCGACCGTGATGATCATCATGGCGGTCTGGTGCCAGAGGAAGATCGTCATCGCCGAGCGGCCGGCCGCCGCGACGCACGCGCGCACGCGGGGACGCCGCGTCCAGGCGGTGAGCGGGCCGTGCAGCAGCAGCGCGAGGCCGGTCTGGGCGAGGCCGAACGCGACCGCGGCGAGCGTCGGCGGGCTGAGGTTGGACACCGGCTCGCCCGGCACGCCGACCATGCTCGCCGGATAGCCGGCGAAGATCACCAGCAGCGTGGCCGCCGCGGCGCCGCCGGACAGCAGGACGAGCCCGGCGCGGCGGGAGCGCAGCGTGCCGTGCGCCCAGCCGGCGCCCAGGTAGAACGGCAGCAGCCAGCCCGTGAGGACGGTCGCCCAGCCGATCCATCCGGGCGCGCCGAGCCCGAACCGGCCGAGGTCGACGGCCGCGGTCGCGGCGACGAGCAGGAACGCGCCCCACAGGCCCAGGCGCCGCCAGGCCGCGACGACGAGCGGGGCCAGCGCGGTCAGCACCGCGTACACGCCCAGGAACCACAGCGGGCTGAGGACCAGCCCGATCAGGGTGGTCACCGAGCCGCTCGAGAACCCGGCCGCCCGCAGCCCGGCGACGACCGGGATCCAGGCCGCCGCCAGGACGGGCAGCGGACGCGCCAGCCGCGCGAGGCGCCGCCGCAGCCGCGCGTCCCACGGCTCGCCCGGCCGCAGGCCCTTCGCCGCCGAGTAGCCGCCGACCAGGAAGAACAGCGCGAGCGTCTGCAGCGCCCAGGACAGCGGCGCCAGCTCCGGCATCGCCTTCAGCGGGCTGGTGACGTGCAGGACGCGCCCGTCGCCGGACGCGACGAGGGCCGTCACGAGCCAGTGCCCGAGCACGACGCCGAGGATCGCGAAGGCGCGCAGCGCGTCCACCGCGCCGTCGCGGGGGAGCGCCGGGCGGGCCGTCACCGGGTCACCTCGGCGTCCCGGCCGAGCGCGATCAGCGCGAGGTTGCGGAGCGCGACGGTCCCGGGCTTCAGGTACGCGCTGTGCGGGCCGGATCCGGCGTCGAAGCGGCGCGCGCCGAAGCCCGGCGAGACCGGGTCGGCGCCGAACCCGATCCCGGCGAAGCTGACCTTCGGCACGTACTGCATCCAGTCGCCCGTGGACCGGCCCGCCCAGACGCGGGCGGACGTCCCGAGGTCGGACGCCCGGTGGGCGGTGACGCCGGGGCTCCCGAACAGGGCGATGTCGTCCACGGGCGCGGCATCCAGCCCGCCGGCGGCCTTCCCGCAGACCACGGACCCGTAGCTGTGGCACAGCAGCGCGATCCGCGCGCGCCCGTTGACGCGGTGGACGCCGGTGAGGAACCGGCCGAGCGCGCGGGCGCCGGCGGCGGCGCGGCCACCGGTCAGCACCTGGGGGCTGAGCGTCCGCGGCGTGCGGTAGCCGAGCCAGGCGACCACGGCGATCCGCGCGGCCGGGGCGTCGGCGCGCGCCTGCCGGTACAGGGCGCGGCTGCCGCCGCCGACGAACTTCGGCGAGTCGAAGTTGGTGAGCGCGGTGTCGGCGCCCGGCACCACGACCGCGATCCGGTCGGCGGAGGCGAGGTCCCCGAGGACCTCGACGGCCAGGCCGCGGCCGCGCGCGTCGAACGCCAGGAACCGGCGGCCGGGCGCGAGGAACGCCGACAGGGCCCGCGCCCGGTCGTGGTCGCGGACGCGCCGCGCCGTCGCCCAGGCCTGCGCGATCTCCGTGCCGGTCGCCTGGTAGCGGGCGTCCAGCGTCGCGGACGACAGGGCCGGGAGCGGCGCCGGGCCCGCGTACGCCTCGGCGTGCCCGGCGGCCGCGGTGGTCGAGGCGGCCACCGTCAGCACGGCGGCGGCCGTGACCGCCCTGGTGCGCCGGCCGAGGGCCGGGTGCCCGCTGCTCATCCGACGTCCTCCCTGGTCAGTGGTGAAGCACTGACCAGGACGCTAGGAATCGGACGCCGTCGCGCGGATCACCCGGCGGTGCCGTCCTGCGGCCTGCGACCCGGGTATGACGGGCGATACCTCGGAGGGCGCCCGGCGGGCGTCAGTCGCCGGGCCGGACCAGGCCGACCTCGTAGGCGTACACGATCGCCTGCGGCCGGTCGCGGAGCCCGAGCTTCATCAGGACGCGCCCGAAGTGCGTCTTGACGGTCTGCTCGGCGACGACGAGCTCCGCCGCGATCTCGCCGTTGGACAGGCCCCGCGCGACCAGCCCGAGCACCTCGGTCTCCCGCTCGGTCAGCTCCTCCAGCCGCTTGCGGGACGGGGCGCGCGGCCCGCCCAGCCGGGAGAACTCCGCGATCAGCCGCCGGGTGATCGACGGGGAGAGCAGCGCGTCGCCCGCCGCCACGATCCGGACGGCGTCCGCCAGCTCCGCCGCCGACGCGTCCTTCAGCAGGAACCCGCTGGCTCCGGCGCGCAGCGCCTCGTACACGTAGTCGTCCAGGTCGAACGTGGTCAGCATGAGCACCTTCGGCCGGTCGTCCTCGCCGCCGCCCCCGCCGGTGCCGTCGAGGAGCCGCCGGGTCGCCTCCAGGCCGTCCATCACCGGCATCCGCACGTCCATCAGGACGACGTCGGGCCGCAGTTCGGCGACGCGCCGCAGCCCCTCCTCGCCGTTCACCGCCTCCCCGACGACCTCGATGTCGGGCTGGGCGTTCAGCAGCACCCCGAACCCGGTGCGGACCATGCCCTGGTCGTCGACGATCACCACGCGGACCGTCACGTCGCGGCCCGCGCCTTCACCGGAAGGGTGGCGTTCACGGCGAATCCTCCGTCCGCGGTGGGCCGGGCCGACACCTCGCCGCCCAGCATGGCCGCCCGCTCGCGCATCCCCACCAGGCCGTGGCCGGTGCCCTCAGGAGAGGGGGTGGGGACGTGGCCGTCGCCTGGCGGGCCGTTGACGACGCCGAGCCGCAGTATGCCGTCCGCCCGGATCGCCGCGACCGCCACCTTCGATCCGGGCGCGTGCCGCATCGCGTTGCTCAGCGCCTCCTGCAGGATCCGGTACGCGGTGAGCCCGACGCCCGGCGGCAGCCCGTCGAGGTCGCCGGAGAGCCGCGTCGTGACGGTCAGACCTGCGCCGCGCGCGTGCGCGACCAGCTCGTCCAGCCGTTCCAGGCTCGGCTGCGGCGCGGTCTCGGCGCCGTCCTCGGAGCGCAGCACGCCGAGGATGCGCCGCATCTCGGTGAGCGCGTCCAGCGCGGTCGCGCGGATCTCCGACAGGTCGCGGCGGGTCTCGTCGGGGACGGACTCGACCTTGTACGGCGCGGCCTCCGCCTGGATCGCGATCATCGACATGTGGTGCGCGACCACGTCGTGCAGCTCCCGGGCGATCCGCTGCCGCTCGGTCAGCACCGCCTCGGCGGCCTGGTGGCGCTTCTCCTGCTCGACCAGCTCGCGGCGCTGCTCGGCCAGCTGCGTCCGCGCGGTGTTGCGGAGCCGGACGGTGTACCCGGCGACCAGGGCGAGCAGCAGGACGACGGTCGCGCCACCGGCGGTGTCGGCGTCCTTGACCCATACGCCGGCCAGCGACAGCAGGCCCACGCCGATGGTGATGTCCCGCGCGCACCGCACCGCGACCGTGTACAGGCACACGATCGCGGCGAACGTCCCGGCCGGGAGGTACGGGACGGTCAGCCAGTCGCCCGCCGGGATGACGGCCATCGCCACGAAGCTCAGCCGCCACGCCCCGAGCGGATGCCGGTCGCGCAGCGCGAGGGGCAGCGTCACCGCGATCGACGCGACGAGCCGTACGAGCGCGTCGATGTGCACGCCCGGCCGCGCCGGCTGCGGCGTCGCGAGCAGCGAGTTCGTCCCGGCGGCTAGGGCGATCGTGAGGCCGATGCCGACCACGTTGACCACGAGGCCGTACGGCAGCCGCCCGATCCCGACGAACCGCGTCCAGCGCAGCACCGCCGGCCACGGGCGGTCCGGCGGGACCGGATCGGCCTCGCCGGTCACGGCCGCGGCGAGGACGCCCCACAGGAGGCTGTTCGGCGCCGGGGACGCGCCGTCGGTGTTCTGCCCGGCCATGTGCCCAGGCTAGAGACACCGCGGCGGGACCCGTATGCCTCCACGGTGCGACGTGTCCGTCATACCTGGGTACCGTGGCGGGCGTGGAGTTCGTCGAAGCGCTGCGGCGCATCGCGTTCCTGCTGGAGCGCGCGCATGAGCCGACCTACCGCGTCCGGGCCTTCCGCAAGGCCGCCGACCTGGTCGAGGCGACGGCGCCGGACGCGCTGCGGGACCGGGCGCGCGACGGCACGCTGACCGACCTGCCCGGCATCGGGAAGGTCACCGCGCTGGTGATCGAGGAGGCGCTGCGCGGCGAGACCCCGGTCTACCTGCGCCGGCTGGAGGCCACCGAGGGCGAGCCGCTCGACGAGGCGACCGCCGCGCTGCGCTCGGCCCTGCGCGGCGACCTGCACACCCACAGCGACTGGTCGGACGGCGGTTCGCCGATCCGGGAGATGGCCGAGACGGCGCGCGCGCTCGGTCACGAGTACCTCGCCCTGACCGACCACTCGCCGCGGCTGACCGTCGCGAACGGCCTGTCCGCCGACCGTCTCCGCCGCCAGCTGGACGTGGTCGCGGAGCTGAACGAGGAGCTCGCGCCGTTCCGGATCCTCACCGGCATCGAGGTCGACATCCTCGACGACGGCGCCCTCGACCAGGACCCGGACCTCCTCGACCGGCTGGACGTCGTCGTCGCGAGCGTCCACTCCAAGCTCCGCATGGACCGGGTCGCCATGACGAAGCGGATGGTCGCGGCGATCGCGAACCCGCGCGTGAACGTGCTGGGGCACTGCACGGGGCGGATCGTGAAGGCGGGCGGGAAGCGCGGCGGGCTCCGGCCGGAGTCGGAGTTCGACGCGGCGCTGGTCTTCGACGCCTGCGCGGCCTACGACGTCGCGGTGGAGATCAACTCGCGTCCGGAGCGCCTCGACCCGCCGAAGCGGCTGCTCCGCCTCGCGGTCGAGGCCGGGTGCCGCTTCTCGATCGACTCCGACGCGCACGCGCCGGGGCAGCTCGACTGGCAGCACTTCGGCTGCGAGCGCGCCGCCCGCTGCGCCGTCCCGGCCGGCCGGGTGGTCAACACGCTGCCCGCCGGCGAGCTCCTCGGCTGGTCCCGCCGCGCCTGACGTGCCGACCGGCACGCCCCGCCGGTTGCGGGTGAACCGGATGTTGATGGTCAGACCGCCCCAAAAGGGGCGATATAACTTTGATCATGAAGTTCTCGTACTCCTACGCACTGGTCCTGGCCGCCTGCGCTCTGGCGGCCGGATGCGGCGGAGGGTCGTCCTCCGCGGGGAAGGAGAAGACCGCGACGCCGGAGCCGCCGAGCGGCCACCCGGTCTCGGCGCCGGCGCCCTCGGTGACGGCCTCGCCGCGCATCACGCCGTCCCCGCGCGACGGCGCCGGGCTGATCGAGCAGCTGAAGTACGACCTGCGGCTGAAGACGATCAAGATGGCCGGGACGCCCGGCCGCACCACGGCCGCCTGCGACCGGGCGACGCTGCCGGCGACCAAGGGCGCGAAGACCACCTGCACCGTCACCTACGAGGGCGTCAAGGTGGCCTGGCCGGTGACGATCACGGGACCGTCCATGGGCGGGCTGACGCTGTCGTACCAGGCCGAGCCGAGCACCGGCATCCTGACCGCGAAGGGCGCCGAGGCCGACTTCTACGCCAACAACCACGACTCCGGCACCGACCTCCGCTGCGACGACATGCCGGCGGTCAAGCAGGTGCCGCTCGGGCAGAAGACCGGCTACCGCTGCAGCTACCTGACCAAGTCCTCGATCGACGACGAGCCGCTGCGCGTGCCGCTGGACCTGATCGTGCGCTCCACCGGCCCGTACTTCCGCGCCTGAGGGAACGAGCCCGGCGGCAACGGACCCGGCGGTTATGAGGCGGCGGTTATGAGGCGGCCTCCAGCGAACACGTGTTGACGATGTCGCCGGACGCGGGACGAGGCAGGGTCGCGCTCTCAGGCGGCGACTGGTGACGCGTCGTCCACGCTTCCAGGGCCGTGAACGCGCTGCGCATGCACGGCAGCAGCGGGCGGAGCTTGTCGGGATAGGTGTCGTAGAGGCCGTCGACGTGGTTGGCGGCCTCTACGCGGTAGTACCGGTAGAGCGCGGAGCCGCGCGCGCGGACCATCTTGGCGTAGACGTCAGAGTCGGTGCTGATCGGCAGGAGCGAGTCGTAGGTGCCCTGCAACGTGATGAGCGGCTTGCGGATACGGCCGGTGAGGGCGACGCGGTCGACCGCCTTATGGACGGACCGGGGGCGCGCGGCGTAGTTGTAGTCCGCCTCGTCACCGGCATAGGACGGGTCGAACTCCATGCGGTAGATGGTCTGGGTGAGGCCCCAGTACACCTGGTCGTGGAACGGCCACAGGAACTCCGAGCCCGGCGCAAGACCGGTGTCGAGGAGCGCCTTGTGGGCGGACGGATCGCCGGTGGCCGCGTATGACGGGTACGCGCGCAGGATCGACGGAAGGTACGTGAACAGGTTCGGGCCGTCCGTGCGCCACAAGGTGCCTTCGGCGTCGATGCCGCCGTCGTACAGCTCGGGGTGGTTCTCCAACTGCCAGCGGACGAGATAGCCGCCGTTGGAGATGCCCGCGGCGAAGGTACGGCGCGGTGAGCGCCCGTAGTGGCGGGCCACGACCTTCTTGGCGGCGCGGGTGAGCTGGGTCAGCCGGTCGTTCCACTCGACCATCGCGTCCCCGGGGCGCTTCCCGTCCTTGTAGAACTCGGTGCCGCTGTTGCCCTTGTCGGTGGCGGCGTAGGCGTAGCCCTTGGCGAGCGCCCAGTCGGAGATGGTGAAGTCGTTGGCGTACTGGCGGCGGTTGCCGGGTGAGCCGGCGACGACGAGCCCGCCCGTCCAGTGCTCGGGCAGCCGGATGACGAACTGGGCGTCGTGGTTCCAGCCGTTGTTCGTGTTGAACGTCGAGGTGTCCGGGAAGTAGCCGTCGATCTGGACGCCCGGAACGTGCGCGGGGTTCCGCGTCGCGGTGGACTGCAGCCCCGCCCAGTCGGCGGGGACGGTGTGCCCGGACGCGACCGTCCCCGCGGTGGTGAGGTCGTCGAGGCACGCGGCGACCTGCTTCTCGGCGCCCGGAACCGTCACGCGCGGCGCACACGCACGGGCCTGCGCCTGCGCCGGGACGGCGGCGGTGAGCGCGGCGGCGGCCAGGGCGGTGCCGGTGAGGGCGGCGCCCGTGAGGGCGGCGCCGGTGCGGGCTCTGGCGGTCAGGAGGCTGCGGACTTTCGGCATCCCGGCTCCTTCGGCGGGTCCCCGGTGCGGGGACGGGTGCCGTCATGGTCGTGAGCGCCCGCGGGCGCGGCCACGTGCGCGGCCCACATATCCGGGTGCGGCGGCATGTGCCGGCGGCCGTGACCTGCACGTGATGTGGGTCACACCCGTATCGGGCCGCCGGAATGTGGGTGCGCCTCACATGGTCCGGCCTCCGGGCGCGATTTAGCGTTCCCGGTCACGGCGACCCGGTGTGGTCCGGGTCACCTCTAGGAACGCGAGGAGGGCGCATGGCCGGTCCCGTCCGAGGGGCCCCGGTTCTGGCGGCGCGCGGCCTGGTCAGGGAGTTCCGCGGCTTCCGGGCCGTGGACGGCGTCGACCTGGACGTCGCGGAGGGCTCGGTGCACGCGCTGGTCGGGCCGAACGGCGCGGGCAAGACCACGCTGTTCAACCTGCTCACCGGCTTCCTGAAGCCGACGGCGGGCAGCGTCCGGCTCGGCCCGCACGAGCTCGCCGGGCGCAGCCCCGAGCACGTCGCGCGGCTCGGCCTGGCCCGGTCGTTCCAGATCACCAGCCTGTTCGCCGAGCTCACCCCGCTCCAGCACGTCGAGCTGGCGCTCGCCGGCCGGACCGGGCTCGGCTGGCGGTTCTGGCGCTCGGACAAGGCGCTGCGCCGCTTCTCCGGCCGCGCCGCCGAGCTGCTCGAGCAGGTCGGCCTGGACGGCCACGGCACGACGCCCGCCGGCGCCCTCGCCTACGGCCGCAAGCGCGCGCTGGAGCTGGCGCTCGCCCTCGCGCTGGACCCGAAGGTGCTGCTGCTGGACGAGCCGACCGCCGGGATGGGCGTGGAGGACGTCGACCGCACCGTCCGGCTCATCCAGCGGGTCCGCGAGACCGCCGACCGGGCGCTGACCGTCGTGATGGTGGAGCACAACATGAGCGTCGTCTCCAGCCTCGCCGACCGGGTCACCGTGCTGCAGCAGGGCCGGGTGCTCGTCGAGGGCCCGTACGCCGAGATCCGCCACGACCCCCGCGTCGTCACCGCCTACCTCGGAGACTCCAATGCTGCGCATTGACGGACTGTCGGCCTGGTACGGCGAGGCGCAGGCACTGCGCGAGGTGTCGCTGCGGGTCGACGAGGGCGAGATCGTCACGCTGGTCGGCCGCAACGGCGCGGGCAAGACCACCCTCCTGCGCTGCCTGATGGGCCTCCACAAGGACGCCAAGGGCACCATCGAGTTCCTCGGCGACGACATCACCGCGCTCGGCCCGCACAAGAGGGCCCGCCGCGGGCTCGGCTACGTCCCGGACGACCGCGGCGTCTTCGCGACGCTCTCCGTCGAGGAGAACCTCACCCTCCCGCCCCTCGCCCGGCCGGACGGAGCCGCCGAGCCGTGGCCGCTGGAGCGGGTCTACGAGACGTTCCCGCGGCTGCGGGAGCGGCGCCGGTTCCCCGGGACGAAGCTGTCGGGCGGCGAGCAGCAGATGCTCGCCCTGGCCCGGGTGCTGCGGACCGGCGCCCGGCTGCTGCTGTGCGACGAGCCCACCGAGGGCCTGTCGCCGCTGATCGTCCAGCAGATCGGCGCGATCCTGCGCGAGGTCAAGGCCGCCGGCGTCACCGTCCTGCTCATCGAGCAGAACGTGCACTTCGCCGCGACCGTGGCCGACCGCCACCACCTGCTCGCGGAGGGCCGCGTCGTGGAGTCGCTGGACAACGACGAGGTCCGCGCCCGCGAGGGCGAACTCCTCGACTACCTCGGAATCTGACGACCACCTCGGAACCTCGAAATCTCGGAACACGGCAGGGAGAACCCCGATGACACTTGTGCGACGTTCGGCGGCGCTCGCCACCGCCGGAGCGCTGCTGGCCGGCTGCGCGGGCGGACCCGGCGGGGGCGGGGGCAAGATCAGTGACGGCAAGGTGGTCCTCGCCGTCCTCACCGACGAGTCCGGCGTCTACGCGGACCTGTCGGGCAAGAACGCCGTCGAGGCGGTGAAGATGGCGGTCGCCGACTACAAGGCGAAGTACGGCGGCAAGGCCGTCGCGAAGAAGATCGAGGTGGTGGACGCCGACCACCAGAACAAGCCGGACATCGCGAACTCCAAGGCGCAGGAGCTGTACGACCGGCAGAAGGCCGACCTGATCGTGGACGTGCCGACCTCGTCGGCCGCCCTGGCCGTCGCGACCGTCGCCAAGAACAAGAAGAAGCTGTTCATCGACGTCGGCGCCGCGTCCACCGCGCTGGAAGGCAAGCAGTGCAACAAGTACACCTTCCACTACGGCTACAACAGCTACATGCTGGCCCACGGGACCGGTAGCGAGGTCACCAAGGACGGCTCGAAGAACTGGTACATCGTCTACCCGGACTACGCGTTCGGGCAGGACATGCAGAAGACGTTCAGCTCGGCCGTGACGGAGACGGGCGGCACCGTCGTCAAGTCCGACCCGACGCCGTTCCCGAACGACAACTTCTCGACGTTCCTGCTGAAGGCGCCGGGGCTGAAGCCGAAGCCGCAGGTGCTCGGCGCCATGCAGGCGGGCGGCGACCTCGTCAACCTCGTGAAGCAGTACAACGAGTACAAGCTGCGGGACAAGGGCGTCGGGCTCGCGACGGGCCTGATGTTCCTCACCGACATCCACTCGCTCGGCCCGGACGCCCTCGCCGGGACGCGCTTCACCGACTTCTGGTACTGGAACGCCAACCAGGGCAACCGTGCCTGGGCGGACAAGTTCCAGGCCAAGACCGGCAAGCGCCCGACGGCCGTGCACGCCGCCGACTACTCCGCGGCCCTGCAGTACCTGGAGGCGGTGCAGCGCGGCGGCACCGACAAGTCCGACGACGTGGTGAAGCAGCTCGAAGGCCACCAGGTCAACGACGTGTTCACCGCCACCGGCACCATCCGGCCGCAGGACCACCTCCTCGTCCACGACGCCTACATCGCGCAGGTGAAGCCGGGCTCCGAGGTCAAGGAGCCATGGGACTACGAGAAGATCCTCAAGACGATCCCGGCGGCGCAGGCGTTCCAGCAGCCCGACCCCTCCTGCAAGCTTTAGGCGGCCCGGCGTGCTGCAACAGGCGTTCAACGGGCTGGTGAGCGGGGCGTTCTACGCCCTGCTCGCCCTCGGCCTGGCCGTCATCTTCGGGATGCTCGGCGTCGTCAACTTCGCGCACGGCGCGTTCTACATGCTGGGTGCGTTCGGCTCCTACGTCCTGCTCGACTCGTGGGGCGTGAACTTCTGGGTCGCGCTGCCGCTCGTCCCGGTCGTGCTGGGCGTGGCCGGGACGGTGCTGGAGCGGCTGTTCATCCGCCGCCTGGCGCCGCTCGACCCGCTCTACAACTTCCTGTTCACCTTCGGTCTCGCGCTGATCCTTCAGGACCTCGTCAAGCGGGAGTACGGCGTGCAGTCCCAGCCGTATCCGCGGCCGTCCGCGCTGGGCGGTTCGGTGAACCTCGGCCTGTTCACGTACCCGGCCTACCAGGTGTTCGTGCTGGCGGTGTCGGTCGTGGTGTGCGGAGCGGTGTGGGTCGTGCTGACCCGGACCCGGGTCGGCATGATCGTCCGGGCGGCGACCGAGCGGCCCGAGCTGACCCGCGCGCTCGGCATCGACGTGGCCCGCTGGGTCACGCCGGTGTTCGGGTTCGGCATCGCGTTCGCCGCGTTCGCCGGCGTGCTCGCCGCGCCGATGCGGGCGGTCAACCCGCTGATGGGCTCCGACCTGATCATCACGGTGTTCGCCGTGGTGGTGATCGGCGGCCTCGGCTCGGTGTTCGGGTCGGTCGCCGCGGGGTTCGCGGTCGGGATCGTCTCGGCGCTCGGCAACTACTACGTGCCGTCGCTGTCCCAGACGCTGGTGTTCATCCTGATGGCCGCCGTGCTGCTGTGGCGCCCGGCGGGCCTGTTCGGCAGGGAGGAGGCGCTGTGATCCTGTCCAGGCTGGCCGGACGGCCGGTGTTGCTGGTCATCGGGCTCGTCGCGGCGATCGTGCTGCCCTGGTTCGTCTACCCGCCCGTCGCGATGGACATCATCTGCTGGGCGCTGTTCGCCGCCGCCGTGGACCTGCTGCTCGGCTTCACCGGGCTGCTGTCGTTCGGGCACGCCGCGTTCTGGGGGTCCGCCGCCTACGCGACGGGCCTGATCGCGGTGCACTCCGGGCTGCCGTTCCCGGTCGCGGTCCTCGGCGGCGCGGCGTTCTCCGCGGTGTTGGCCGTCCCGATCGGGTATCTGTCGATCCGGCTGCGGGGCATCTACTTCGCAATGGTCACCCTTGCGTTCGCGCAGATGGTGTACTTCGTCGCGAACCAGTGGCGGGACGTGACGGGCGGCGAGAACGGCCTGCAGGGCATCCCGAGGGACTTCTTCGGCGTGGACCTGTCCGATCCGTTCTTCTTCTACTACGCGGGTCTGCCGTTCATCCTGGCCGGCCTGTTCGTCGCGTGGCGGATCGTCCGGTCGCCGTTCGGCCGGGTGCTGGTGTCCATCCGCGACAACTCGGCGCGTGCGCGCGCGCTGGGCTACAGCATCGACCGCTACAAGCTGCTGGTGTTCGTCTTGTCGGCGGCACTGTCCGGGCTGGGCGGTGGCCTGTTCGCCATAGGCCACGGCTTCGCGTCCCTGGACGGCGTCTACTGGACGACCTCCGGGCAGGCCGTGATGATGGTCGTCCTCGGCGGCATCGGCACCCTGTGGGGAGGCGCGATCGGCGCCGCGCTGATCGTGGAGCTGAACGACTATCTCGCCACGGCCGGCTTCCAGGAGACCGGGATCATCACCGGCGCGATCTTCATCGTGGTCGTGCTGGTGTTCCGCCGCGGCGTCTGGGGCACGGCCCGCGCCCTCCTCGCGAAGCGCACCACCCGCCGTCCCGCCGACCAGGCCCCGGCCAAGGTCACCACTCCTGCCTGATCCACGTGGCGTGTCGCCCTTATGCGGTCCCGCATGAGGGCGACACGCCACGACTCAACGAGAGAGACGGTGGAGGCGGAGGGCCAGCTGGAGTTCCAGGGCGCGTTCGGGGGACTGCCAGTCGTCGCCAAGGAGGCGGGAGATGCGGTCCAGGCGCTGGCTGACGGTGTTGACGTGGATGTGCAGGCGCTCCGCCGTCCGGGACAGGCTGCCGCCGCTGCCGAAGTAGGCGTCAAGGGTCTGCACGAGCGCCGTGCCGCGCCGCTCGTCATAGTCGAGGACGGGCCCGAGCGTGCCGCCGAGGAAGCCGGGGACGTCGCGCGCGTCGCCGATGAGCAGGCCGACGAAGCCCAGCTCGGACGCGCCGGCGCCGTCCCCGCGGCGGCCGAGGGCGAGCAGCGCGTCCGCGCAGCGCCGCGCCTCCAGGTGCGCCGCCGCGATCCCGTCCGGCCCGCGCACCGGGCCCGCCGCGCCGACGGTCGCCGGACGGCCGAGCGAGGCGCCGAGCTCCTTGGCGACGCGGCGCGCCGCGTCGCCCGCCCGCTCGCCCGGCAGCAGCAGGACGATCTCGTCGCCGCGCGCGGCGGCCAGGCCGTGCTCGACCGCCGCGAACGACGACGCCCAGAACGCGGCGCGCTGCCGGTGGTCGTGCGACTCGTACCGCGCGCACATCAGCACGTGCGGCGCGGTCAGGTCGACGTTCACCCGCCGGGCCCGGACGATCAGCGTGTCCGCGTCCGTCCGCCGGTCCGAGAGCAGGTCGTCGAGCAGCTCGCCGCGGACGCGCCCCTCCGCCTCCGTCACGCTCCGCTGGAACAGCACCAGCAGCGCGGTCACGAGCGCGGCGCGCTCCAGGATGCGCTGGTCGGCGCCGGACACCTCGTCGGCGGTACGGAGCACCAGCGTGCCGAGCATCTCGTCGCCGGTCGTCACCGAGGCGATCCACAGGTCGCCGCGCCGTACGGTGCGGCCCTGCGCGCGCGCTGAATGCGCCGACGCCATCACGCCGGACAGTTCCTCGTCGCTCAGCGACGCCGACTCGGCCCCCGTCGTGGCGAGGTGCCGGCCGTCGGCGTCCAGGACGTGCAGGGTCCCGCCCAGCAGCTCGGTGACGACGGCCGCGACGTCCTCGACGCCGCCCCCGCGGACCACCACCGCCGTCATCCGGTCGTGCGCGCGCGCCGCCTGCTCTACGGCCGCGCTGCGCGCCTTGATGACCTCGTTGGCGGCGCTCAGCTCCTCCAGCGCGGTCTGCGTCTCCTCCAGGAGGCGGGCGTTGTCGATCGCGACCGCCGCGTGCGCCGCCAGCGACCCCAGCAGCGCGACCTCCTCCTGGTCGAACGGGCGCTCGCTGCGGTTCGCCGCCGTCAGCACCCCGATCACGCGGCTGCCCAGCCGCATCGGCACGCCGAGGATCGCGACGATGCCCTCCTCCGCCACCGCCGAGTCGATGAACCCGCGGTGCCGGAACTGCTCGTCGCCGAGGTAGTGCGCGCTCGTGTACGGCATCGCCGTCTGCGCGACCAGGCCCACCAGGCCCGTCCCCATCGGCAGCCGCAGCCGCCGGAACGCCGCCGACACCGACCCGTCCGTGACCCGCATGTAGGTCTCGCCGCGCTCGTCGTCGTTCAGCGTCAGGTACGCGATGTCGGCGTTCAGCAGCCGCCGGGCGCGCCGCGTGATCGCCTCCAGCACCGCGTCGAGGTCGCGGAGCCCGGCGAGGTCGCCCGCGGTGTCGAACAGCGCCGCGAGCTCCGCCTCCCGGCGGGCGTGCCGCCGCATGATCGACCGGACCCGCAGCGCGGCGAGCTTCGCCGCCTCCAGTTCCGCCAGCACCGTCGCCGAGGCGCCCTGGGCCCGCGCCTGCACGAGCGGCCCCTCGAACTCGACGGGGGACGCCTCGCGGGCGAGCAGTTCGAGGAAGACGCCGCAGGTCATACGGGCCATTGTCAATGCGCCGTCCAGCCGCCGTCGAGTGCGAGGGACGCTCCGGTCACCATCGACGCGGCCGGGGAGCACAGGTAGCCGACCAGCGAGGCCACCTCGTCCGGCTCGATCAGCCGCTTCACCGCCGAATGCTCCAGCATGACGCGCTCGACGACCTCGTCCGGGGCCATGCCGTGCGCGCGCGCCTGGTCGGCTATCTGGCCCTCCACGAGCGGGGTGCGCACATAGGACGGGTTGACGCAGTTGGACGTCACGCCATGCGGGGCGCCCTCCAGCGCGATCACCTTGGACAGCCCTTCGAGCCCGTGCTTGGCCGTCACATAGGCCGCCTTGAACGGCGAGGCCCGCAGCCCGTGCACGGACGAGATGTTGACGATCCGCCCCCAGCCCCGCTCGTACATGCCGGGAAGCGCCTCGCGGACGAGCCGGAACGGCGCCTCCACCATCAGCCGCTGGATCCGCGCGAACACCTCCGGCGGGAACTCGTGGACCGGCGCCACATGCTGGACGCCCGCGTTGTTGACCAGGACGTCGACGTCCGTGGCGATCCCGTCCAGCGCGCCCATGTCGGACAGGTCGGCGAGCAGGGGGACCCCGCCGATCTCGTCCGCCGCCGCGCGCGCCGCGTCGCCGTCCACGTCCGCCACCACCACGCGGGCGCCCGCCCCGGCCAGCAGCCGGGCGCAGGCGCGGCCGATGCCGCTCGCGCCGCCGGTGACCAGGGCCCGTTTCCCCGACAGGTCCAGCGCCTCGGACGTCCAAGCGGCGGGCCGGGGTGTCACGCTCGTCATGCGCAGAACCTACGAAGTGCCGCAACCGGCTCCCATGTGGCCCCGACACACAATCCCATGACGAACCGTATGGACGGCCCTTACAGCGGTCGGCCATTACAGTGGTCCGTCCTTTCAGCGGCCCGTCCCTACAGCAGGCCGTTCCACATCTGCTCGACGACGAGCGACCACCAGCGGTCCTCGCCGTGGAAGGCGGGCGGGTCGACGGCGGCGAGCTGCTCCTGGATCCGCTCCACCATCGCGCCCGCCGCGTACGGGTCGAGGCCCCGCATCCGCTGCCGCCCGCGCGCGAGCAGGGTCAGCGACCGCGCGAGCTCCGCGGGCCCGGTGTTGACGAACCGGGTCGCCCCGGTGATCGGGTCCACGGCCCACACGCGGCCGATGATGTGCGGCGGGCCGTCGGTCATCACGCAGAGGAAGCAGTGCCCGTCGCCGCCGATGCTGACGAACGGGTCCAGGTTGGCCAGCGCCTGGCCCGACAGGGGGCTGCGCCGCGTCCGCAGCTGTTCGGCGATGGGCTTGGCGGCCCACGCCTGGAAGATGTGCGGCACCCGCGCGGGCAGGCCCGCCTCCGCGAGCGTCGCCGCCTGCCGCGCTGGGACGCGGACGCGCTCCAGCTCGTCCCGCTGGTGGCGGCGGACGCCGTCCGGGCCGAACGCCGACGCCAGGACCCGGCCGAGCTGCGCGTCGTCCAGCGGCGGCGCCTCCGCCACGGCGGGCACCGGCACCGGCGACGCCGCGGGCGGGACGGGCTGCCCCATCAGCTGCGCCATCATCGCCGCCTGCTCGGCGTTCGCCGCGACGGCGGCGTCCCGCTCCCGCCGGGTCTCCCCGTAGGGCCTCCCGCACGAGACGTCGGCCTGCGGGAAGGCGAAATCGCGGAGCAGGACGTCGCAGTAGCAGCCCGGCAGGCGGCACGGCTCGATCTCCGAGTACGCCGCAGACACGCTCTCCGGCGGCACGCCGATCCGCTGCAGCTCCTCCCACACCTGCCAGAACGGGCTCGGGAGCCCCGGCCCGGACACCTTGGCGAGGTAGGTCTCCTCGCCGCCCGGCGGCCGGTAGGTGACCGTCAGGGTGTTGCCCGCCCCCACCGCGGGCCGGCCCCGCCCCTCGGCGGCGGCGGGCCCGGCCGGCGCACCCTGCCCATGACTGCCGTCGTACATCCGCCCGCCGTCCCTTCGCCGCGCCCGTGTTCGTAATCGATCTTGCGGAGAGGCTAGCGTTGGGCCCGGCATCCGCTGGCGGGCGAGAGGGCTCCGATGACCGAGATCACACATCGTTTCGTCGACGCGCAGAGCGGCCTGCGGATGCACGTCGCCGAGGCGGGCGAGGGCCCGCTCGTCCTGCTCCTGCACGGCTTCCCCGAGTGCTGGTACTCCTGGCGGCACCAGCTCACGGCCCTCGCGGACGCCGGCTTCCACGCCGTCGCGCCCGACCAGCGCGGCTACGCCCGCACCGGCGGCCCGGCCGATCCCGCGGCCTACTCGATCCTGCACCTGGTGGGCGACGCCGTCGGGCTGATCAAGGCGCTCGGCGGCGAGCGCGCCGTCGTGGTCGGGCACGACTGGGGCGCCCCCGTCGCCTGGCACACCGCGCAGATGCGCCCCGACAAGGTCCGCGGCGTCGTCGGCATGTCGGTGCCGCACCGCCCCCGGACCTCCACGCCGCCGGTCGCGTCGATGCGGCGGATGTTCGGCGACGGCTTCTACATGGTCCGCTTCCAGGAGCCGGACGCGCCCGAGGCCGAGTTCGACCGCGACCGCGCCGCCGCGTTCCGCCGGATGCTGTACGCCGCGTCCGGCGACGGCCCCGGCACCGCGCTGATCGCGCCCGAGGGCGGCGGGGTCCTGGACGCCTGCCCCGAACCGGAGAAGCTCCCCGCCTGGCTCACCGAGGACGACATCGCCGCCTACGTCGCCGAGTACGCCGGCAGCGGCTTCACCGGGCCGATCAACTGGTACCGCAACCTCGACCGCAACTGGGACCTCACCGCCGCCTGGCACCGCGCCCAGATCAGCCCGCCCGCCCTGTACATCGCCGGCGACCGCGACCTCGTCGCGACCGGCGCGACCCGGGCGATCGAACACCTCTCCGACTTCGTCCCCAACCTCCGCGACACCGTCTGGCTGTCCGGATGCGGCCACTGGACGCAGCAGGAACGCCCCGCCGAGGTCAACGACGCCCTGATCGCCTTCCTGCGCGCCCTGTAGCGGGTCAGCGGGGGCGCTTGGGGAGCCGCTCCATCCGGGTCCAGCCGTTCCAGCCGCGCTCGCGCATCAGCTCCAGCATCCGCTCCGCCCGCGGATCCGCCTCGAGCGCGAGCGACTCCAGCAGGTCGAACGGCAGGTGGTCGCCGAGCGTCCCGCCGAACTCGGCCTGGCCGTCGGCATACGCCTGCTCGAACAGGCCGGCCATGATGTCGGCGGCCTCCACCAGGAGCCGGTCGTCGCCCGGATCGCCCTCGATGATCTCCGACAGCACCCGGTAGAGCCGGACGATGCGCGGATCCTCCAGCTGTGCGAACTTCCCGGGCATGAACGCGCGGACGCGGTCGGGCCAGCGGGCCGAGACGAGGATCCACCCGTCCCGCTCGCCCTCCACGATCCGCTCCGACACCCCGAGCTCCCGCAGCCGGTCGAGATAGGAGACGATCTCCGGCGGGAGCACCAGGCCGTCCCCGGCGGCGAGCCGCGCGATCTGCTCGCGGCTGGCCTCCAGCCGTGCGATCTCGTCGCGCAGGCGGTCGTCGATCCGCCGGACGCCCTCGGCGAACGACGCGGCGTCGGCCTCGAGCATGTGGCCGATCCGCGACAGCGGCACCCCCGCGTCGGCCAGCGTGCGGATCTTGATGAGGGACACCACCGCCGTCGCGCCGTACCGCCGGTACCCCGAGGCGTCCCGCTCCGGCTCGGGCAGCAGCCCGATCTGGTGGTAGTGCCGCACCGCGCGCACCGTCACACCGGCGTACGCGGCCAGTTGCCCGATCGTCAGCATGCTCCGATCCTCCCGCCGTCCCGTCAGGAGATCCTGCGGCGGTAGACGATGCCGGCGAACACGTAGGCGACGACGAGGATGCCGGCGCACCACGCCAGCGCCGTCCACAGGCCGCCGCCGACCGGACGCTGCGCGAGCAGCGCGCGGATCGTGTCGACGATGGACGTCACCGGCTGGTGCCGCGCGAACGCGCGCACCGGGCCGGGCATCGTGCCGGTCGGCACGAACGCCGAGCTGATGAACGGCAGGAAGACCAGCGGGTAGGAGAACGCGCCCGCGCCGTCCACGCTCTTTGCGGCGAGGCCGGGGATGACGGCGATCCAGGTCAGCGCGAGGGTGAACAGGACGAGGATGCCCGTCACCGCGAGCCAGGCTCCGACGCCCGCGCCCGACCGGAAGCC
Source organism: Actinomadura sp. NPDC048394 (assembly GCF_040651755.1). NCBI lineage: Bacteria > Bacillati > Actinomycetota > Actinomycetes > Streptosporangiales > Thermomonosporaceae > Actinomadura > Actinomadura sp. NPDC048394. Next base: position 192,135 of record NZ_JBEZJL010000007.1, read on the forward strand.
CATGAGCAGCGCGACGCCGATGACGGCCGCCACCGAGACCGCATTGGCCGCCAGCGAGGTCAGCACGTGCGCCCACAGCACCCCCGACCGCGCGATCGGCATCGACTGGAACCGCTCGAAGATCCCGCTCTGCATGTCCGTGAACAGGCGGAACGCCGTGTACGAGATGCCGGACGCGATCGTGATGAGCAGGATGCCGGGGAGCATGTAGTCCACGTACGACGCCGTGCCGGTGCGGATGGCGCCGCCGAACACGTAGACGAACAGCAGCATGATCGCGATCGGCGTGACCGCCGTCGTGATGACGGTGTCCAGGCTGCGGGTGACGTGCCGCAGGGTCCGTCCGGTGAGGACGGCGGTGTCGCCCAGGAAGTGCGCGGTCATCTCTGCTCCTCGTGCTCGGCGGTCCGGCCGTCCGCTCCGACGACCGCGAAGAAGATCTCCTCCAGGGAGGGCTGCTTCTCGACGTACTCGACCTTGGCGGGAGGCAGCAGCCGCCTGAGCCCGTCCAGGGTGTCCTCGACGACTATCCGGCCCTGGTGCAGGATCGCGATCCGGTCGGCGAGCTGCTCGGCCTCGTCCAGGTGCTGGGTGGTCAGCAGCACGGTCGTGCCGCCCGCGGCCAGCTCCCTGACGGCCTGCCACACCTCGATGCGCGCCTCCGGGTCCAGCCCGGTGGTCGGCTCGTCGAGGAAGACGACGGGCGGGTCCCCGATGAGGCTCATCGCGATGTCCAGGCGGCGCCGCATGCCGCCGGAATACGTCGCCGCTTTTCGGCCGCCTGCCTCCTCCAGCGAGAACCGCCTCAGCAGGCCGTCGGCGATCCCGCCCGGGTCCGCGAGATGCCTCAACCTGGCGACCAAGACGAGGTTCTCCCGCCCCGTGAGCACCCCGTCGACCGCGGCGAACTGCCCGGTGAGGCTGATGGACGCGCGCACCTCGGCGGCCTGCGCCGCGACGTCGAAGCCGTTGACCCGCACCGTCCCCGCGTCCGCCTTGAGCAGCGTGGACAGGATCCTCACCATCGTGGTCTTGCCCGCCCCGTTCGAGCCGAGCAGCGCGAAGACGCCGCCCCGCCGCACTTCGAGGTCCACGCCGCGCAGCACGCGCAGCTCCTTGTAGGACTTCTGCAAGCCCCGCACCTGGATCGCGGGCCCCTGGCCCTGATCGGTCGTCATGCCGGCCAGCCTGAAGGGTTGACGCTGCGTCAGGGTCAAGGCCGCCCGGAAGCGTAGGGGGCGGGGCGTCAGGGGCGAGGCGGCGTGGAGGTGTCGGGGGCGGGGCGTCAGGGGCAGGGCGGCGTGGAGGTGTCGGGGGGTGTGAGGGGCGAAGCGGCGTGGAGGTGTCGGGGGCAGCGCTTCGAGGTCAGGGCGGCGCGGAAATGTGGGGGGCTCGTCAGGGGCGAGGCCGCGCGGAAGTGTAGGGGCGGCGCGTCGGGGCGAGGCGGCGCGGAAGTGTCGGGGGCGGGGCGTCAGGGGCGAGGCGGCGTGGAAATGTCGGAGGCGGGGCGTACGGTCGCGGCGTGAACCGTACCGACCGTCTGTACGCCCTGGTTGAGGAGCTGCGGGCCTGCGCGCCGCGCCGGGTCAGCGCCCGCGAGCTGGCCGCGCGGTACGAGGTGAGCGTCCGCACGATCGAGCGCGACATCGGCGCGCTCCAGCAGGCCGGCGTGCCGATCTACGCCGACGTCGGCCGGGGTGGCGGCTACACCCTCGACAAGAGCCGCACCCTGCCGCCGTTGAACTTCACCCCCGCCGAGGCCGTCGCCGTCGCGATCACCCTCGCCCGCGCGGGCGGGTCGCCGTACTCCCGGTCCGCCCGCACCGCCCTGCACAAGATCGTCGCGGCGATGTCGGCGGAGCACAGCGCCTCCGCCCGCGAACTGGCGGCCCGCGTCCGGTTCCTGATCCCCGCCGGGGACGACGACCCGGCGTCCGTGCCCGCCGTGCTGGAGGAGGCCGTCCTGAGCCGCCGGGTCGTCCGCCTCACCTATATCGACCGGGCGGGCGCCGAAACCGTCCGCGACGTCGAGCCCGTGTCGTTCACCGCGTCGAGCAAGGGCTGGTACCTGACGGCCTGGTGCCGCAAGCGCGGCGGTCGTCGCGTCTTCCGCACCGACCGCGTCCGCCGCGCCGCCCTCCTGGACGAGACCGCCCCCGAACGCGTCGTCGAGGCCATGCACGAGGACGTCCCATCCGACTACATCGTCCGCCCCCTCGAATTCGTCTGAGCTCAATCCGCGCGGGGACCCCGGGAGTCGGCGCCCATCAGGGCACGCTCCGCCGCACGCATGAACCCGTAGTACCTCGCGCGGGCCTCCTTGAGGCCGCCGGAGACGTCGATCGACGCGGCATGCTCGGCGGCCTCGCCGTGCGCGTACGGATCGAGCATCCGGTGGACGTCGAGGATCTGCATGCGCAGGGCCTCCCCGGCCTCGACCACGGACCGGGGTCCGACGAGCGCCAAGCGGGAGCAGGACGTATAGAACTCCTCGAAGTCGCCGAACAGCTCCTTCATCCTCTCCGGAGAAGGGCGGCCATCGCGGTACGCCTCGTCCGCGACCGTCGACAGCAGCGGCGACAGATGGGCGTACGCGTCCGTCACCTCGCGGTAGGCGTCGTGCCGCACGCCCCGTCTCCACTGGTCGCGCTCCGCCTCCTGCTGGCGATGCGCCTGGTCGCGCGCCGTCTTGATGCTCAGCAGACCGGTGACGGCGGAACCCGCGAGCGCGGAGAAGGCTGCGATCAGGGCCGTCCAGGCTTGATCCATGCCCGGAGGCTAGCGCCGAGCCCGGCAGGCAGCCGCCGAGCGCGTCGTCGAGGCCGTGCACGAGGACGTCCCGTCCGACTGCATCGTCCGCCCCCTCGAATTCGTCTGACCGGAGAGGTTCTGGTCTGGCGCGTACGCGGTTGTATTCGGCGCTCGAAAATACCGACTGGATGCGAATCCTGTGAGTCTTCGCGCGGTCGAATGAGAGTGGCGAGCCTGGGTGATGGGTGATGGGTGAGGGTTCGAGTGGAGTAGTCGGGGGGGCGGAGTGGTGCGCGGCGCGGCGCGTGTGTTCCGTTGTCGGCCAACTGAGAACCACCCTCCCCGTATCTGCTAGTTCATCGTCTTCGGGACGACCGGATCGGCGGCGAACGGCGAGAGGGTGTTCGGGTGCATTGGCGGGCGGGGTTCTCGGGGAATCGCAAGAGGGGTGTTCGGGTGGTGGGGTGGCGCTTGCGTACGGGGCCGCCCCTCCAAAGTCAAGGGCGCCTTCGGCGTCGCTTCGCGATGGACTTCGTCCACCCTTGACTTTGGAGCCTCTGC